>DAIMHT010000006.1:0-9094 GCA_036723155.1 Actinomycetota bacterium | reverse complement strand
AGGTGGCCGCGGTGACGGCGCCGTCGGCGTTGCGCCAGCCGGGCCGCCAATGACCGGGTCAGGGGGTAGATGGCCCGCTGGAGGGCCAGCATCTCCTCCCGGGAGGCGTGCATGAAGTCGACGTCTTCGGGGAGCGGCTTGCGCAGGGTGCGGGCCATGGCCTCGACCCCCCGGTCGGCGACGAGGCGCCGGCGGATCTCGGCTTCGACGAGCTCGCGCAGCATCCGCAGCCGCGCCTGGTACTCCTCGGCTTGGAGGCGGGCCGCGAGGTCGTCGTCGGGGACGTCGCCCTGCTCCTGGGCCCGGCCGATGAGCCGCGCCTCGAGGTCGTCGAGGTCGAGCTGCCGCAAGGTCCGGTACAGGTAGTAGGTGCCACCAACGGGGCGTCCCGGTTCCATCCCCGCGAATTGCGTGACGGCGGTCGCGGCGAGGCGGCGCAGCTGGTCGCGGTCCAGGTTCATCAACGCGTCGAGGAGCATCTGCGCCAGCTCCTCCCGGGTGAGCTCACCTCCGCCTCCCCCACCGCCGGCGGCCTCGCTGACCATCTCGGCCCACTCGTCGGCGTGGGCGTCGTCGGCGTCGACCCCGGGGCTGTACAGCGAGAAGTAGACGTCGAAGACGGTGTCGAACGCGGGGCGGTGCTGGTAGTGCTTGACGAGCGTCGCGCCGAGCGCGGCTTTGAACAGGTCGCGTTCGGAGATGTCGATGTGCTCGACGGCGCGCATGGCGTCGAGGTTCTCGGTCATCGACACCGGGAGCCCGGCGCTGCGGAGCTCGTGGACGAAGCCCTGGAGGACGTCGAGCATCGGCTCAGGTGGCGTCGCCGGCGGGCACGAGCTCCTTGCGGGCCTTGGCGATGTCGGACTGGTACTTGAGGAGGACGTGGAGGGTGTCGCCGATGATCTCGGGTGAGATGTCGGAGGCGCCGAGGAACAGCAGGGTGCGGGCCCAGTCGATGGTCTCGGAGATCGACGGGGCTTTCTTCAGCTCGAGCTCACGGATCGAGCGCACGACGCGGGCGACCTGCTCCGCGAGCTCGTCGTCGATCTCGGGGACGCGGACCCGCACGATGTCCTTCTCGCGTTCGAGCTCGGGGTAGTCGATGTGCAGGTAGAGGCAGCGGCGCTTCAGGGCCTCGGACAGCTCGCGGGTGTTGTTGGACGTGAGGATGACGAGCGGCCGTTGGGTGCCGACGATGGTGCCGAGCTCGGGGATGGAGACCTGGAAGTCCGACAGGACCTCGAGGAGCAGCGCCTCGGTCTCGATCTCGACCCGGTCGACCTCGTCGATGAGGAGCACGACCGGCTCGGTGGCGCGGATGGCCTCCAGGAGCGGCCGGGTGAGCAGGAACGGCTCGGAGAAGATGTCGGATTCGACGTCGGCCCAGGAGTTCTCGTGCTCCCGGTCGACCTGGATGCGGAGCAGCTGCTTCTTGTAGTTCCACTCGTACAGGGCTTTGGCTTCGTCGAGGCCCTCGTAGCACTGGAGGCGGATGAGGCGGGCGTCGGTGGTGCGGGCCAGCGCCTTGGCCAGCTCGGTCTTGCCGACCCCGGCGGGCCCTTCGACCAGGATCGGCTTCTCGAGCCGGTCGGCGAGGTACACGACACCGGCGATGTTGGTGTCGGCCAGGTAGTCGACCGTGCGGAGCCGGTCGACGGCTTCCGGGACCGACGCGAACCGTTCTGCCATTACTCGACCACCTGGCCATCTCCCCAGACTTCGTACTTGTAGGTCGTGAGCTCCCGCAGGCCCATGGGGCCGCGGGCGTGGAGCTTCTGGGTCGAGATGCCGATCTCGGCGCCGAAGCCGAACCGCTCGCCGTCGGTGAACCGGGTCGACGCGTTGACGATCACGACCGCGGCGTCGACCTCGTGGGTGAACCGGCGGGCCGCGTCGAGGTCGCGGGTGACGATGGCCTCGGTGTGACCGGATCCGAACCGGTTGACGTGCGCGATCGCGGTGTCGAGCGACGAGGCGACCGCGACCGTCATCCGCAGGTCGAGGAACTCGCGGCCGAAGTCGTCGTCGGTGGCCTCACCGATCTGGGGCCGCAGCCGCCGGGTCGCGGCGTCGCCGAGCAGCTCGACGCCGTGCGCTTCGAGCGCGTCGGCAACTCGGGGGACGAACGCGTCCGCGACCGCCTCGTGGACGACGAGGCTCTCGGCGGCGTTGCAGACACCGGGACGGCTGGTCTTGGCGTTGACGACGATCGCGAGCGCCATGTCGAGGTCGGCGGCCTCGTCGACGTAGACGTGACAGTTGCCGTCACCGTCGATGATGGTGGGGACGGTGGCGTGCTCGCGGACGCTGGCGATCAGGTCGGGACCCCCGCGGGGGATCAGGCAGTCGACACTGTCGGTGAGCTGCATGAGCGCCACCGCCCCGTCGTGGGACGTGTCGTCGACGAGCAGCACCGCGTCGGCGGGGAGCCCGGCTTTGGTCATGGCGTCGCGCAGCACCTCGACGATGACCCGGTTGGTGCGCAGCGCGCTCGAGGAGCCGCGGAG
Source organism: Actinomycetota bacterium (assembly GCA_036723155.1). Classification (GTDB taxonomy): domain Bacteria; phylum Actinomycetota; class Acidimicrobiia; order IMCC26256; family PALSA-555; genus PALSA-555. The sequence goes on along the minus strand of DAIMHT010000006.1, from coordinate 6,587 downwards.
CAACGCGGCGTTGCCGGACTTCACGCAGATCCCCGCGGCGTCGCTGGTGACGTTGGGACGGTTCTCGTAGATGATGGCGACGACCCCGAGGGGCACCCGCACCCGCCGCAGCTCGAGGCCGTTGGGGCGGCGCCACCCGTCGATGACCTCCCCGAGGGGGTCGGGCAGCGCCGCGACCTGACGGAGCGCTCCGGCCATGCCGGCGAGGCGGCCCTCGTCGAGACGGAGCCGGTCCCGGGGGGCGGCGTCGAGCCCCCCGGCCGCGGCGGCGTCGACGTCGGCGGCGTTGGCGTGGAGGATCTCGGGGCCCCGCTCGAGGAGGAGGTCAGCGGCGGCGCTGAGGGCCCCTTCGCGTTCTCGGGTGGTGGCCGTCAGGAGCCGCCGGGAGGCCGTCTTGGCGCGGCGGCCCAGCTCGGCGACGGGGGCGATCACGGCCGAAGTGTACCGGCGGCCCCTGGGCGCCCCGTGGGGATTGGGGGGACGCGGACGCGGGAGGGCCGCGAGGCCGCGCCGTTGCGGTTGATCCGCCGGCGCGGGCCTCGCGCCACACTCCCGCCACGCGTCGGCCGTGTTGAGCCCCCGTTGTGCGGTGGCCCTCCCCCCGTCGGCCGACGACGAGTGGGGGAAGTGTGTCCGACGTCACGCTCCAACGCAAGGGCAGCGGGCAAGTTTCTCAACCGGCCCCGCGAGGCCCCGCCGGGCCGGCGAGGTCGGGTCAGGCCAGGACGACGAGGTCGTCCCGGTGGATGACCTCGTGGGCGGCCCCGTCGGGCAGGTCGCCGGTCTTCTGGCCCGCGACGCGGCGCAGGGTGGCGCTGTCGTAGCGGACCAGGCCCTTGGCGCAGACGGCGCCGTCGTCGGTCACGACCTCGACCGCGTCGTCGGCGTCGAAGTCCCCGTCGACGCCCCGGACCCCGGCCGGGAGGAGCGACCGGTGGTCCTCGGCGAGGGCCCGGCGGGCACCGGCGTCGACGACGATGCGCCCCGCGGCGTGGCGGGCGAACGCGATCCACAGCTTGCGGCTCGACAGGCGGGTCCCGCGGGGTCGCACCACGGTGCCGACCGGGGTGGTCTCGTCGATGGCCGCCGCGACCACACCGGCCAGGTCGGCGGCCGCGATGACGACCCGCACCCCCGACCAGGCGGCGATCTTCGCCGCCGCGAGCTTGCTCGCCATCCCGCCGCTGCCCCGGTCGGTGCCGGTGCCGCCGGCGACGGCCTCGAGCGCCGCGTCGACCTCGACGATCTCCTCGATGAGCGACGCCTGATCGTCGAGGCGAGGGTCGGCGGTGAAGAGCCCGTGGGTGTCGGTGAGGAGGACGAGGACGTCGGCGCCGACGAGATGGGAGACGAGCGCGGCGAGGCGGTCGTTGTCGCCGTAGCGGATCTCGTCGTCGGCGACGGTGTCGTTCTCGTTCACGACCGGGACGACACCGAGCTCGAGGAGACGGGCGAGCGTCTGGCGGGCGTGGAGGTACTGGGAGCGTTGACCGAAGTCGTAGGGGGTGAGCAGCACCTGGCCCGCCACGAGGTCGCGGGCGGCGAGCAGCTCCGCGACGCGGGCCATGAGGCGGGGTTGACCCACCGCCGCGACGGCTTGGAGGGTGCCGACGTCGCCGGGGCGCTGGTCGAGGCCAAGCGCGGGCAGCCCGGCAGTAATCGCCCCCGAGCAGACCAGCACCACCTGGTGTCCGGCGGCGCACGCCCCGGCGACCTCGTCGGCCAGCTTGTCGAGCGCCCGGTCGTCGAGATGGCCGTCGGGGCTGGTGATCGACGACGTGCCGACCTTGACCACCGCCTTCATCCCGTCCCCCGGGGGACGGGCTCGTCGGCGTACTCCAGCTCCACCGGGCCGATCCGGACCACGTCACCGGCGCGGGCGCCGGCCCGGGCCAGGGCCCGGTCCACGCCGAGGCGGCGGAAGCGGTCGCGGACGTAGGCGAGCGCGTCGGGGGTGGTGAGGTCGGTCATCGCGACGACCCGCTCCGCGGCGCGACCGGCGACGCGCCACGCCCCGTCGGGGTCGCGTTGGACGACGAACCCTTCCGCTTCGGGGCGGAGCACCACGACGGGCTCGCGGGTGGGGGTGACGGTGCGGGCCTCGGTGACGACGCGTCCGAGCGTGGTGACGAACTCGTCGAGCCCGGCGCGGGTGACCGCGGAGAGCCGGGGCCCGGAGAAGTCGGCGGTGGCGACGTCGGCCTTGGTGCCGACGACGAGCCGGGGACGGGCGAGGAGCTCGGGTTGGTAGCGGCGCAGCTCCTCGAGCAGGGCGCGTTCCTGGTCCGCGGGGCTGCGCCCCTCGACGCTGGCGAGGTCGAGGAGCAGCACCAGCACCCGGGCCCGTTCGACGTGGCGCAGGAACCGGTGACCGAGGCCCTTGCCGTCGGCGGCCCCCTCGATGAGGCCGGGGATGTCGGCCAGGACGAACTCGCGGCCATCGGCGCGGACCACCCCGAGGTGGGGCTCCAGGGTCGTGAACGGGTAGTCGGCGATCTTGGGTCGGGCCGCGCTCACCGAGGAGATGAGGGTCGACTTGCCGGCGTTCGGGAAGCCGACGAGCGCGGCGTCCGCGGCGAGCTGCACCTCGAGTCGCAGCCAGTGCTCCTCGGCGTACTCGCCTTGCTCCGCGAAGCTGGGGGCCCGCCGGGCGTTGGACAGGAAGCGGGCGTTGCCCCGACCGCCGCGCCCGCCGGGGGCGGCGACGTACCGGTCGCCGTGCTGCACCAGGTCGGCGAGGAGCTCCCCGGTCCGGGTGCGCACCAGCGTCCCTTCCGGGACCGGGACCACCAGGTCCGCGCCGCGGCTGCCGTGCCGTCGCTTCCCGGACCCGTGGGTGCCGGACACGGCCCGGCGGTGCGGGTGGTCACGGAAGGCGAGCAGCGACGCGAGGTTGCGGTCGGCTTCGAGGACGACCGCGCCGCCGTGCCCGCCGTCGCCGCCGTCGGGGCCGCCTTTCGGGACATGCGATTCCCGCCGGAACGACACCGCCCCCGCGCCGCCGTCACCGCCGCGCAGGTTGACCTGCACCTCGTCGACGAACGCGGAGTGGGGCATGCCTCGAGGATAGGGAGGGGGGCGACGCGGGTCGGTGCTGATACCGGACCGGGAACGCGCGCGGGGGCGCGCGGGTCAGCTGGGGGTGACGACGTCGATCAGTTTGCGGCCCCGGCGGTGTCCGAACCGCACGGTGCCGTCGGCGGTGGCGAAGAGGGTGTCGTCGCCGCCGCGCCCGACGTTGTCGCCGGGATGGAAGCGGGTGCCGCGCTGACGGACGATGATCGTCCCGGCACGGACGTCGGTGCCGGCACCGACCTTGACCCCGAGGCGCTGCGCGGCGGAGTCGCGACCGTTGCGGGAGGAGGCGGCACCCTTCTTCTTCGACATGTGTGGTCCTTGCTCAGCCGGGGGCGATCTTGGTGATCTCGACCAGGGAGTACCGCTGGCGGTGACCCCAGCGGCGGCGCTGGTTCGATTTCGACTTGTACGTCGAGGCGTGGATCTTCTTGCCTTTGCCCTCCTCGACGACCCGGGCCACGACCCGGGTCTTCCCGAGCTGGTCGGGGGTGGCGAGGACCCGGTCGCCGTCGACGAGGAGCACCGGGGCGAGGTCGACCTCGCTGCCGGTGTCAGCGCCGAGCCGCTCGACTTGGAGTCGCTGGCCGGGCTCGACCCGATACTGCTTACCGCCGGTGCGTACCACCGCGTACATCGAGACCTCCGAGGGGAACGACGCAGCCTACTGCAGCTCCTCGAGGAGGCTCTCCTCGACGAGGTAGCCGCGACCCTGGCAGGTCGGGCAGGTCTCGCTCATCGATTCGACGAGGCCTTCGGAGATGCGTTTGCGGGTCATCTCGATGAGGCCGAGCTCGGAGATGTCGAAGGCCTGGGTGCGGGTCTTGTCGCGGGCGAGCGCGTTGCGGAACGCCTGCTGGACCTGCTCCCGGTTCTTGCGGATCTCCATGTCGATGAAGTCGATGACGATGATGCCGCCGATGTCGCGGAGGCGCAGATGGCGGGCGATCTCCTCCGCGGCTTCGAGGTTGTTGCGGAACACGGTCTCTTCGAGGCTGGACGACCCGACGTTCTTGCCGGTGTTGACGTCGATGACGGTGAGGGCCTCGGTGCGCTCGATGACGAGCGACCCGCCCGACGGGAGCCACACCTTGCGGTCGAGCGCCTTGAGGAGCTGCTCGTTGACGTGGAAGCGCTCGAAGATCGGGAGCCCTTCGGCTTCGGCGTCGTAGTACTCGACCCGCTCCGAGAGCTCGGGGGTCACGGCCTCGATGTAGGCCCGGACCTCTTCGTAGAGGTCGCGGTCGTCGATGAGGACGCCGCGGTACTCCTTGGTGAACTCCTCGCGGATGACGCGCAGCGCGAGGGGCGGCTCCCGGTACAGGACCCGGGCGGGCTTCGATCGCTGGGCGAGGGCCGAGATCTGCTCCCACTGCTCGCGGAGCCGTCGCACGTCTCGTTCGAGCTCCTCGTCCGCGGCGCCTTCGGCCGCGGTGCGGACGATGAGTCCCGCGTCGGGGGGCCGCAGGTCCTCGAGGACTCGGCGGAGTCGTTTGCGCTCGTCGTCGGGGAGACGCTTGGAGATGCCGTAGGTGTCGGGCTGGCCCGGGACCATCACCACGAACCGGCCCGCGAGGCTGACCTCTTGGGTGAGGCGAGCCCCTTTGGCGCCGATCGGGTTCTTGGTGACCTGCACGACGACGCTCTGGCCCGGCTTGAGGAGCCGCTCGATGCGAGGCTGCTTCTCCTCGATCTCGTCACGGTCGAAGGACACGTCGCCGCGGTACAGGACCCCGTTCTTGGGGGTGCCGATGTCGATGAACGCGGCTTCCATGCCGGGCAGCACGTTCTGGACTCGACCGAGGTAGATGTTGCCGTCGATGGAGGTGTCTTCGTCGGTGGGTGTGCTCACCGAGTGCTCGACGAGGACGCGTCCTTCGAGGAGCGCGATGTGGGTGTGCGCGTTCGAGCGGACGTGGACCAGCAGCTGGTACCGGCCCGCGGGACGACCCTTGCGGGTCCGGCCCCGGCGGCGGGCTCGTTGCTCGTCGTCGAGGTCCTCGAGGTCGACGGCGTCGCCGAGCCCGAGGTCGGCGCGCACCACGTCGTCGACCGAGGAGTCGCCGGGGATGGTCGCCGCGGCGCCCGCACCGGCGGTGGAGCCGGCCCGGCTGCGACCCCGACCGCCGCGTCGGCGGCGCCGACCGGACGAGGAGCCGGGCGAGGCGGTACCTGCAGCCGTCGCCGGTGGCGCGGGGCGACGGTCGCCGATCTGGGGCTTGGCGCCGGGAGCCGCGTCGGCGGCCCCGGTCAGGCCGGCGTCGTCGCGGGCCTCGGCGGCGGCGTCGACGTCGGTCAGCCCGCCTTCGACGACGGGCACGGGGCCGTCGTCGGTGCGGGAATCGGTGCCCGCGGCGGGGCCGGCCTTGCGACGGTTGCGGCCGCCGCGCGAGCCCCGGCGGCGGCGTCGACGCGCCGCGGCCGCGGCGTCGTCACCGTTGGGCGGGCCTTGGGACCCGGTCCGGTCAGGGCCGGACGGGTCGGGATGGTCGGCGGACGTCTGGTCGCGCCGGGGCTCGGAGGCGGTGGCCTCCGGGGAGAGTTCGTCGGACATGTCGTAATCCTTTGTTCGTCACGCGTACGCCTCCAGCGCACGCGGGCTCGCCTCGGCTGAGGCAAGCGGGGCACGATCGGCTTCCAGCGGCTCCAGCCGCGCGCCGTCGCGCTCGATCCATTGCTGGGTGCGGAGCACCCGGTCTTCACCGTCGCCGGCGTCGACCCCGGCGAGGATTCGGAGTGCCGTGAGCAGCTCGGCCGGCCGGGTGGAGCGGGACCGGGTCGAGAGCTCGACGGCGAGGAACGTCGCGGGGGCCTGGCCCGCGACTTCGAGGTGTTCAAGGCCGGGACGGAGGTCGACGACCACGTCACGGCCTTTGCGGGTGGTGGGGATGGGGAGGGTCTCGGCCGCGAGGGCGGCATCGACCGCGGTGGTGAGGCCGGCCGGGGCGAGGTCGGCGACCTGCACCTCGTACGCGACCGTGGTGACGGCTTCTTGGAGCGCGGGCGCGCGGGGGGCCAGCGCGGCGGCGCCGGTCACGTCGAGCCCGTCGGGCAGCGCGGCCGACAGGGCCGCGGGCAGGTCAGCGGGGTCGATGGGGTCGCGCAGCTCCAGGTCGAGGTACTCGGCGCGGCTCTCGTGGCCGACGGCGAGGGCCAGCCCGAAGCTGACCTTGGGTCGGGGTGAGAAGCCTTGCGTGAACGCGACGGGCAGCGCCTCGATGCGGATGGCGCGTTCGACGGCGCGGGCCACGTCCCGGTGGGACACGAACCGCACCTTGCCCTGCTTGGAGAAGCGGAGGCGGATCGGGTGGCCGGTGTCACCGCGCACGGGCGACCTCCAGGAACCGGACCGGCACCGCGCCGCCTCGAGAGAGGTCCTGGCCGGTGCCCTGGCTGCCGCCCGCGGGCGGGACCGGTGATCCCACGACGTGCTCGAGGGCATGGTCGGTGCACACCCCGCAGTCGTAGCAGGGTGTCCAGCGGCAATCGGGGAGCCCGTGCTCGGCGAGGGC
>DAIMHT010000005.1:0-22925 GCA_036723155.1 Actinomycetota bacterium | reverse complement strand
GCGGCAAGAAGGCGTTCATCTACAACCGGGTCGGCGACTTCGGGTTCATGCTGGCCATGTTCTTGCTGATCGCCCAGTTCGGGACGCTCGACTACGGGGCGACCGGCCACGCCGCGTTGCACGCGTCCGGAGGGATCACCACCGCGGTCGCGTTGCTGCTGTTCCTCGGCTGCGTGGGCAAGAGCGCCCAGATCCCGCTGTTCCCGTGGCTGCCCGACGCTATGGAAGGCCCGACACCCGTCTCGGCGCTGATCCACGCGGCCACGATGGTGACCGCCGGCGTCTTCCTGATCTGCCGGGCCCACCCCTTCTTCGACGCCAGTCATTCGGCGATGACCGTCGTCGCCTGGATCGGAGCCGCGACCGCGCTCCTCGCCGGGACCATCGCGGTGATGCAACCCGACATCAAACGGGTGCTCGCCTACTCGACGATCAGCCAGCTTGGGTACATGTTCCTCGCGCTGGGCACCGGCGCGTACGCGGCCGCGGTGTTCTTCGTGCTCATGCACGCCTTCTACAAGGCCTGCCTGTTCCTCGGCGCCGGATCCGTGCTCCACGGCAACGGCGACAACCAGGACATGCGCATCATGGGCGCCCTGCGCCGCTTCCTGCCGTACACCGCCGGCGCGATGGTCGTGGCCTGGCTCGCCATCGCCGGTGTGCCACCGTTCGCCGGGTTCTGGGCCAAAGACGGAGTCCTCGAAGCCGCGTACGTGCACCACGACTACGGGATCTGGGCCGTCGGGATCGTCGCCGCCGTCATGACCGGCCTCTACATGACGCGGCTCATCATGTTGACGTTCTTCGGCAACGCCCGTTGGCGCGCGCCCGATGCCCCGGCGGTGGCCGCGGTCAGCGGAGGATCCGACGATGACGCCGCCTCGAGCGAGGACGTCGAAGCCGAGCTCGGGTACGACCCCGACTACCTCCCGACCGTGGTGTACGGGGAACCGCCCCGGACCCCCCGCCTCCACGGTCACGAGCCGCACGAGAGCCCGGGGCTCATGGTGCTCCCGATCGTGACGCTGGCGCTGCTCTCGATCGTCGGTGGGCTCGTCAACATCCCGTTGCGAGGGCTCACGCACCTCGACTCGTGGCTCGAGCCGGTGTTCCACGGCGCCACCACGCCGGTCGCCGAGACCTTCGCCGGCGCCGCCGCGCTCAGCGCCACCGCCGTCGTCTTCGGCGCGGTCGGGATCCTGGTCGCGTTCGTCTTCTACCGGCGAGGGCTGCGCTCACCGGCCGACGATCCGCTCCAGGCCCGGCTCGGGGTGGTCGCCGACCTGGTCGGGCACGGCTACTACTACGACGAGACGATCTCGAAGGCGGTCGACGGTCCGGTCCGGGCCGTGGCCACCTTCCTCGACCGAGACGTCGACCAGCGGGTCATCGACGGGGCCGTGAACGGGACCGCGCACCTGGTGCGCCGAGCCGCGGAGGGCCTTCGCCACGCCCAGGACGGCCTCGTCCGCCGGTACGCGATCGGCATCGCCCTCGGTGCCGCCGCGCTCCTCCTCTTCTTCCTGGCGTACGCGGGACGCTGACGTGACCGACTTCCCGATCCTCACCGCCATCATCGCGACCCCGCTGATCGGCGCGGTCGTCATCGTCATGCTCCCGTCGCGCCGACCGGAGATCATCAAGGCGGTCGGGTACGGCTTCAGCGTCGCCACGCTCGGTCTGGCGTGCTGGCTGCTGGCCGACTTCTCCACCAAGAACGTGTTCTTCCAGTTCGTCGAGAACCGGCCGTGGCTGCCCTCGATCGGGTCGCGCTACATCGTCGGCGTCGACGGGATCAGCCTCTTCATGATCCTCGCCACCGCGTTGCTGATCCCGGTCGGCTTGCTCGCCTCCCAGCGGTATCCGGCGCAGCGGCCGAAGGCCTTCACGGCCTGGTTCCTGCTGCTCGAGTTCTCGCTCATGGGGATCTTCCTCTCCCTCGATCTCATCATCTTCTTCTTGTTCTGGGAGATCCTCCTGGTGCCGATGTACTTCCTGATCCAGGGCTGGGGTCACGAGCGGCGCCAGTACGCGGCCACGAAGTTCTTCATCTACACCGCGGCGGGGTCGTCGCTGATGCTCGCCTGCACCCTCATCCTCGGGTTCATCCACCAGTCCGACACCGGTGTGCTCAGCTTCGACTACCGGGTCCTCGCGGCGTGGAGCTGGCACGGCCTCTCCAGCACGACCGAGGTGCTGCTGTTCCTCGGGTTCCTCGCCGCCTTCGCGATCAAGGTCCCCCTCGTCCCGTTCCACACCTGGCTGCCCGACGTCCACACCGAGGCACCAACCGCGGGCTCGGTCGTGCTGGCCGGCGTCATCCTCAAGATGGGCGCCTACGGGCTGTTGCGCTTCTCGCTCGAGCTGTTCCCGCACGCGTCCGTGGACCTCGCGCCGCTGCTCCTCACGCTCGGTGTCATCGGCATCCTCTACGGGGCGATCGTCGCCGCGATGCAGAAGAACCTGAAGCGCATCATCGCCTACTCGTCGGTCGCGCACATGGGGTTCGTCATCGTCGGCATCTTCTCGCTGACCCTCATCGGCCTCGACGGCGCCGTGTTCACGATGCTCAGCCACCCGCTCACCACCGGCGCGCTGTTCCTGCTCGTCGGCATGCTCTACGAGCGCCGCCACACCTACGAGATCGCGGACTACGGCGGCATCTGGCGTTCCACGCCCATCCTCACCGGGCTGTTCCTCGCCGCCATGTTCGCCGGCATCGGGCTCCCTGGATTCTCCGGGTTCATCGGCGAGTTCCTCTCCCTCGCCGGGACCTTCGTGTCGCGTCGCCCCTGGGCCATCGCGGGCGCCGTCGGCGTCATCCTCGCCGCGGTCTACATGCTGTGGGCGTTCCAGCGGACGTTCATGGGCAAGCCGAGCGGCGTGAACCTGAAGCTGCCCGACGTGAACGTCCGAGAGGTGATGGTCGTCGCTCCGCTGCTCGCGGTGAGCCTCTTCCTCGGCTTGTACCCGAAGGCGGCGATTGATCGCATCGAGCCCTCGCTGAAGCGCAGCATCGTCAGCCTCGAGCTCAAGACCCACTTCCGAGAGAAGCGGCCCAAGGGCTACGCACCGACGAAGCTGCCCGGGAATGTCACCGCCAACCAGGTGATCCACCTCGGTCGGAGCGGACCATGACCCCGCCGATCGCGCATCCCACCATCAACTGGTTGGCGATCTCACCCGAGATCGCCCTCGTCGCCGCCGGCGTCGCGATCGTCATGCTGCGATCCGTCCTCCGTCGGCGCCCCATCGTCGTCCCGCTCTGCACCGTCGTCGCGATCTCCGGCGTCGTCGCCGCGGGCGCGGTCCAATACCGGCTCTGGCACCTGCTCCGAGGCCACCGGGCGATGACCACCATCGCGGGCATGGTCCGCGTCGATCCGTTCGGCGTGTTCCTCGGCGTCGTCGTGCTCGCCGCCACCGTCATGGCGCTGCTGCTCTCGGTCGCGTACCTGCACCGGGAGGGCCTCGAGGCGCCCGAGTACTTCGCGCTCGTGCTGCTGTCCGCCGCCGGGATGCTGATCATGACGACGGCCAACGACCTCATCGTCGTGTTCCTCGCGCTCGAGGTGCTGTCCATCCCCCTGTACGTGCTCGCCGCCTTCGACCGCCGACGGCTCAGCTCCCAAGAGGCGGGCATGAAGTACTTCGTGCTGGGCGCGTTCTCGTCCGCGGTGTTCCTCTACGGCGTCGCGCTCACCTACGGGGCGACGGGCACCACGTCACTCACCGGGATCGCCCAGTTCCTCGCCAACAACACGCTCCTCGACCAGGGAACCCTCCTCGCCGGGATCGCGCTGCTCCTCGTGGGGCTCGGCTTCAAGATCGCGGCCGTCCCGTTCCACATGTGGACCCCCGACGTCTATCAGGGGGCGCCGACGCCGGTGACGTCGTTCATGTCCGCGGCGACCAAAGCGGCCGGCTTCGCCGCCCTGATCCGCATCTTCGGGGTCGCGTTTCCGCTCTACCGAAGCGACTGGCGGCCCGCGGTCTGGGTCCTCGCGGTGCTGTCGCTCATCGTGGGCAGCGTCGCCGCCGTCATCCAGACCGACGTCAAGCGGATCCTCGCCTACTCGTCGATCGGCCACGCCGGGTTCATCCTCATCGGCTTCCAAGCCAACACCTCACGAGGTCGTGAGGCCGCGCTGCTGTACCTGTTCGTCTACGCGTTCATGACCATCGGCGCCTTCGCGGTGATCACCGTCGCGGCCCGACGCGGCGACGACAACCATTCACTCGACGACTACCGAGGCCTCGCACTGGATCGCCCCGTCGTCGGTGGCCTCCTCATCTTCTTCGTCCTCGCCCAAGCGGGCGTCCCGTTCACCGGCGGTTTCGTCGCCAAGCTCGAGGTCTTCAGCGCCGCGGCGCAAGCCAACGAGTACGCCTTGCTGGTCATCGGCGTGCTGGCGAGCGTGGTCGCGGCCTTCTTCTATCTCCGCATCGCGCTCACCATGCTCACCGCACGCGACGAAGGTGCACCCGCGCCCGGCGGCTTCCGCCGCCGCGTTGACATCTGGAGCGCGGTCGTGCTCGCCGCCTGCGTGATCCTCGTCGTGGTCGTCGGCGTCGTGCCCGGAACCTTCGTCCACTGGGCGCGCGACGCCACCTTCCTGCTCTAGGGCCGGTCGGACGCGCCGCGACGCCCCATAGGCTGCGCCCGGCGAGAGGAGCACGCCGATGACCCGCATCGTGGACACCCCGGAATGGGCCGCGCTGGCGGACCACTACGACCAGCTCCGGTCGGTCCACCTGCGGCGGCTCTTCGCCGACGACCCCGGCCGGGGCGACACCATGCACCTCGAGGCCGGCGACCTCTACCTCGACTACTCCAAGAACCGTCTCACCGCGGAGACGATCCGACTGCTCGCCGCGCTCGCCCGCCGGGCCGGGGTCGAGGAGCGACGCGACGCCATGTTCGCGGGCGAGCAGATCAACGTCACCGAGCGCCGCTCCGTGCTCCACGTCGCGTTGCGGGCCCCCCGGGACGAGCACATCGTCGTCGACGGCGTCGACGTGGTGGTCGACGTCCACCGGGTCCTCGACCGGATGAGCGACTTCTCGGACCGGGTGCGCTCGGGCGCGTGGACCGGGCACACCGGGCGGCGGATCCGCAACGTCATCAACATCGGGATCGGCGGCAGCGACCTCGGACCGCGCATGGCCTACGAGGCGCTCAAGGACTTCAGCGACCGGTCGCTGACGGTTCGCTTCGTCTCGAACGTCGACGGCACCGACTTCTGGGAGTGCACCCGCGACCTCGACCCCGAGGAGACCCTCTTCGTCGTCGCCTCCAAGACGTTCACCACGCTCGAGACCATGACCAACGCCCGCACCGCGCGGGAATGGGCCCTCGCCGCGCTCCACACCGACGCCGCCATCGCCAAGCACTTCGTCGCCGTGTCCACGAACGAGGCCGAAGTGACCAAGTTCGGGATCGACCCCGCCAACATGTTCGAGTTCTGGGACTGGGTCGGCGGCCGGTACTCCTACGACTCGGCGATCGGGCTGTCGCTCATGGTCGCCATCGGCCCCGACGCGTTCCGGGACATGCTCGCCGGCTTCCATCGCATCGACGAGCACTTCCGCACCGCGCCGATCGAGCAGAACGTCCCCATGATCCTCGGGCTCATCGGCATCTGGTACGACAACTTCTTCGGCGCCGAGACCGTCGCCATCCTCCCGTACGACCAGTACCTGGCCCGTCTCACCGACTACCTCCAGCAGCTCGACATGGAGAGCGACGGCAAGTCCGTGACGCTCGAGGGGCAACCGGTCGCCTGGCAGACGGGACCGGTCATCTGGGGTCAGCCCGGTACGAACGGCCAGCACGCCTACTACCAGCTGATCCACCAGGGCACGAAGCTGATCCCGTGTGACTTCATCGGGTTCTGTCGGCCCCGCCACCAGCTGGGTGACCACCACAACCTGCTGATGGCCAACCTCTTCGCCCAGCCCCAAGCGCTCGCGTTTGGGAAGACGGCCGACGAGGTCCGAGCCGAAGGGGTCCCCGAGTACCAGGTGCCCCACCGGACCTTCGCCGGCAACCATCCGACGAACACGATGCTGATCCCCGAGCTCACCCCGCACACCCTCGGGCAGCTCATCGCGCTGTATGAGCACAAGGTCTTCACCCAGGGCTCGGTGTGGGACATCAACTCGTTCGACCAATGGGGCGTCGAGCTCGGCAAGAAGCTCGCGTCCGACATCATCCCGGAGCTCGACGCCGCCGAGGAGCCGAAGCTGGGCCACGACTCCTCGACGAACGCGCTCATCCGCCGGTTCCGTCGCCTCCGGACGTGACGGCGAACCCGCCCGAGCTGTGGCTCATCCGTCACGGCGACACCGTGTGGAGCGAGAGCGGGCGCCATACCGGCCGGACCGATGTCCCCCTCGTACCCAGCGGCGAGGACCAGGCCCGCGACCTCGCACCCCGCCTACGGGGCCACGACTTCGCGCTCGTGCTCACGAGCCCGTTGCAACGCGCCCGCGAGACGGCCCGGCTCGCGGGCTATCCCGACGCGCACGTCGACGAGAACCTCCTCGAATGGGACTACGGCGACTACGAGGGACTCACCAGCGACGAGATCCGCGCCGGTCGCCCGGGATGGACGATCTGGAACGGGAACCCTCCCGGAGGGGAGACCGCCGCGCACGTGGAGACCCGGGTCCGGGCCGTGATCGCCCGGTGCGCCGATGCCGGCGGCGACGCCTTGCTCTTCGCGCACGGTCACGTCCTGCGCGCCCTCACCGCCGTCGACCTGGGCTTCGCGGTTCGACACGGCGCGCAGTTCGCCCTCGAGACCGCGACCATCAACGTCCTCGGCCACGAGCATGCCGACCCGGCCCTCCGACGCTGGAACGGCTGAGACTCAGCTCACCATCCGGGCCCGGGGCCAGAACCGTCTCGCCGAACGCCGACGCGGACGCGAATCGACGCCGTCGAGGGTCCGGGACGCCATCGTGTACGCCTCGTTGATGAGCGCGGCACCACCGGAGAAATCGAAGAACTCGCGGTCGTCGAGCGGCGCTGGGAGCACGACCAGCTCGACGTCCGGAGGCACCCACTGCAGCTCCAGCTCGAATCGCTGATCGCGCGAGATCGCGAACGCCCGGATCGCCACATCCAGGGGCGACCGGATCGGTCGGTCCCCGATCGGGTCCGAGACATCGAGGACGAAGATCCGTCGGGTCGGGCCGGCGAGCGCATGGGAGATCGGCACGAGGTCCACCACCGCGCCGTCGACGAGCCGGTGCCCGTGCAGCTCCACCGGGGGGAAGATGCCGGGGATCGCGGCGCTGGCCAGCAGCGCGGGGGTGACCGCGCCGGCCACGATGAGGATCTCGTCACCGGTGTCGAGGTCCGTCGTCACGACTCGGAGCGGGACCTCGAGGCTGGCGAAGTCCTGCGCCGTTCCCGCGGACTCGATCACCGAGATCAGCCCCTCGTTCGGGGACAGGTGATCGTCGCGCCGCAGGACGTTCCACGCCCGCTTGAGGGCCCCGCCCGGGAAGACCTGCTCCCCGCGCAACCCCAGCCACACGCGCTCCAAGTTGTCGACCATCTCCAGGGTCGGCGACGTGGCGATCGAGGCGCCGTTCAGCGCACCGGCCGAGGTCCCCACGACCACGTCGGGGACGATCCCGCGCTCCAACAGCGCGCGGAGCATCCCGACCTGCGCTACACCCTGGTTGCCGCCACCCGAGAGCACGAATGCCGTACCCGGCTGCGGAGCCCGGCCGTCGCGCCGCGGGCGCGGTCCTGGCATGACAGGCCTCCTTCTCGTCTCGGTCATCGTCGCGCAGGGACCCGCGCGACGACGGAATCAGGTCCCGACGGTTCAGGCGTGGAGGACCACCACTGATAGATTGCGCGCCTCGTGCATCCCCGGGGGATCGAGAGGGCCGGCTCGCAGTGACCGAGTTCTACCGGCAATATCTGGCCGTCGCGGTTCTGATCGGCGCGGCCGCGCTCATGTTCGGGGCGATGCTCGGAGCGGGGCGCCTCCTGCGCCCGACCCGGCCGCAACAGGACAAGTACATCAGCTACGAGTCCGGTTCCGACCCGGTCGGCGGCTGGGGCCAATCGAACGTCCGGTATTACATCTACGCGCTGCTCTTCGTGATCTTCGACGTCGAGGCCGTGTTCATCTTCCCGTGGGCCGTCAACCTCAAGACCCTCGACGTGTTCGGCCTGGTCGAGATGACCGTCTTCATCGTGGTGCTCACGCTCGGTCTCGTCTACGCCTGGCGCAAGGGGGTCCTACGGTGGGCCTAGTCGAGCAGGGTCGGCTGCCGAAACCACTCACCTGGCTGCTCAACTACAGCCGCAAGTACTCGCTCTGGATGTTCCAGTGGGGTCTGGCCTGCTGCGCCATCGAGATGGGCGCGGCGCTCGCCAGTCCCCGCTACGACATGATGCGCCTCGGTGTCATCCCGTTCCCGGCGAGCCCTCGCCAAGCCGACCTCGTCGTCATCTCGGGGACCGTCACCGACAAGATGGCGCCGTCCATCAAGCGCCTCTACGAGCAGATGCCCGACCCGAAGTACGTCATCTCGATGGGCTCGTGCGCCAACTGCGGCGGCCCGTACTGGGACTCCTACTCGGTGACCAAAGGTGTCGACCAGGTCATCCCCGTCGACGTGTACGTGCCGGGCTGCCCACCCCGACCCGAAGCGCTCCTGCAAGGGATCGTCTTGCTCCAAGAGCGGATCCAGAACGAGGGCCTCGGCAACGACGAACTGCGGAAGCGTTGGCGTGGGGAGCCGATCGTCGTTGGCTGACGAACCCATCACCGACCCGACGGACGACGCCAAGCCTGCGCCGAACCCGAAGCACGACTGGATGCTCGGGCTGCTCCGCGACGCGCTCGACTCCGACCTCCTCGACAGCGCGGTGGTGTTCGACGACCTCGTGGTCCGGGTCCGAGCCGGGTCGTGGCGACGCGCCGCCGAGATCGCGAACGAGCAGCTCGAGTGCGACTACCTGTGCTTCATCTCGGCGATCGACTGGCAGCCCGCGCCCCGCGAGGGGGACGACGCGGGCGGCGACGCGTCGGCGCCGGTGCAACCGACCGAGATGACCTTCGGGGCGGCCGGATCCGAGGGACGGTTCCAAGTCTTCGCTCACGTCCAGTCGACCAGCGGGCACCACGGGCTCACGCTCAAGGTCGACGTCGACGAGACTGCCCCGAGCGTGGCGTCGTGGGTGCCGGTCTACGCCGGCGCCGACTGGCACGAACGCGAGTGCTGGGAGATGTTCGGAATCGTGTTCGACGGTCACCCGGCGCTGCGTCACCTGTACCTGCCCAACGAGTTCGAAGGCCATCCCCTCCGCAAGGACTTTCCGCTGCTCGCCCGCTTCGTCAAGCCCTGGCCGGGACTGGTCGACGTCGAGGCGATGCCGGCGGTGGACACACCCGAACCCGCCGCGGTCCCCGCCGGTGACACGGCGGACACACCCGAGCCCGCCGGTGACACGGCGGACACACCCGAGCCCGCCGGTGACGCGGCGGACACACCCGAGCCCGCCGGTGACGCGGCGGACACACCCGAGCCCGCCGCGGTCCCCGCCGGTGACGAGGACGCCTCGTGAGCACCACCCACCCTCCCGCCGCCGGGTTCGCGGTCGACCGGTCCGCGCTCCGCCACCTGGCCGACGCGCAAGTCAACGTCGAGCTCGACACCGGCGACATGATCCTCAACCTCGGGCCCCAGCACCCCGCCACCCACGGGACGCTCCGGATCGTCGTGCGCCTCGACGGGGAGCGGGTCGTCAGCGCCGACCCGATCATCGGCTACATGCACCGGGGATACGAGAAGCTCACCGAGTTCCGCACCTACCCGCAGATCACGACGCTGATCAACCGGATCGACTGGCTGTCGAGCTTCGCCAACGAAGTGCCCTTCATGGACGCGGCCGAGCGGCTCATGAGCATCGAGGCGCCGCCACGCGCCAAGTACATCCGGACGATCCTGACCGAGCTGTCGCGCATCGCGACGTTCCTCTTGTTCCTGGGCGAGATGGGGCTGCAAGTCGGCGCGCTCACCCCCGCGTTCTACGGGTTCCGGGACCGCGAGTACGTCCTGAACCTCATCGAAGCCGCCACCGGTGGTCGCTTCCATCCCAACTTCAACCGGATCGGTGGCATCAAGGACGACCTCCCGTGGGGATGGGTCGCCGAGTGCCGCTCCACGATGAAGGTGGTGCTCGACGCCTGCGACGACTTCGAGGACCTGGTGCTCGGCAACGAGATCTTCGAGGCCCGTACCCGCGGGATCGGGATCATCCCCGACCACATCGGCGCGTCGTACGGCGTGTCCGGCTCCAACCTGCGGGCGTCGGGCGTCGACTGGGACCTGCGCCGCGACGGGCCCCCGTACCTCGTGTACCCGGACCTGGACTTCAAGGTCTGGACCCACCCCGACGGTGACTCGTACTCGCGCTACTGGGTCCGGCTCCAAGAGACCCGCGAATCGGCGCGGATGGTCCTGCAGTGCCTCAACGACATCCCCGCGGGCCCGATCATGGCGAAGGTCCCCCTGATCATCAAGGTGCCCGAAGGCGAGGCCTGGGTCGAGACCGAGAACCCGCTCGGCCAGATGGGCTACTACGTCATCTCGAAGGGCGGGACCGGCCCGTTCCGGGTCAAGATCCGCTCCGCGTCGTTCAGCAACGTGTCGGTCGTCCCGTGGCTGCTGCGCGGCGTCTACGTGCCCGACGTCATCACGATCCTCGCGTCCCTCTACTTCATCCTCGGTGACATCGACCGGTGATCACGACGATCCCCACGCTTGCGCTGCACATCGGTTGGGGCACGACGCTCGCCATCAAGACGATCGTGATCCTCATGATCATCCCGTTGGGCGCGCTGATCCTCGGCTACGTCTTCTTGCTGAAGATGATGAGCCACATGCAGAGCCGTCTCGGTCCGATGGACCCCGGCGGGTTCCACGGCTGGTACCAGCTCGTCGGCGACGGCCTGAAGTTCCTCCAGAAGGAGGACATCATGCCGGCCGATTCCGACGTGCGCGTGTTCGCTGCCGCGCCCGCCGTGGTCGTCATGTCGACGTTCCTGGTCTTCCTCGTGATCCCGATGGGACCGGACCTGGTCGTCAAGAACCTCGACGTCGGTGTCTTCTACGCCCTCGCGGTGTCGAGCCTCTCGGTCATCGGGGTGCTCATGGCCGGATGGTCCAGCGCGAACAAGTTCGCGCTTCTCGGCGCGCTTCGAGCCGCGGCGCAGCTCATCGCGTACGAGCTGCCGTTGCTGCTCGCCGTCGTCGGCGTGGTCATCCAAGCCGGGACGATGAGCCTGCAGAACATCGTCCTCGCCCAGCAGCACGGCTCGATCTTCGGGTGGAACGGCATTGGTGAGCCGTTCATCCTCACCCAGTTCATCGGATTCGCGCTCTTCCTCGTCGCCGCCCAGGCTGAGCTCACCCAGACCCCCTTCGACATGCCCGTCGCCGAGAGCGAGCTCGTCGCCGGCTACATGGTGGAGTACACCGGGTTCCGGTTCCTGTTCTTCTTCATCGGCGAGTTCGGCACCGCGTTCGCGTTCGCCGCGATCGCGGCGACGCTCTTCCTCGGTGGTTGGGCCATCCCGGGCCTCCACGGCGACCTCGCGAACATCCTGGGGCCGTTCGTCCTCTTCGCCAAGTTGATGTTCGTCGCGTTCCTCATGTTCTGGGTGCGGTTCACGTACCCGCGCCTGCGCGAAGACCAGCTGCAGGCCTTGGCCTGGAAGTTCCTCATTCCGATCGGCCTCGCCAACATCTTGCTCACCGGCATCTTCAAGGTGGCGCTCTGATGCCCCCGAAACTCCCGCGACCCAAGATGCCCGGCCTCATCGGCGGCCTCGGTGTGACGCTCAAGACCATGCTGCGACCTGCCGTCACCGTGCAATACCCGCACGAGAAGGAAGCCCCGGCGCCGCGGGCCCGGGGCGTCATCGCCCTCAAGGAAGAGAACTGCACCGTCTGCATGCTCTGTGCGCGCCAGTGCCCGGACTGGTGCATCTACATCGAAGGGCACAAGGAGCAGCGACCACCACGCCGAGAAGGCGGGCGTCCACGCTCGGTCAGCGTGCTGGATCGCTTCGACATCGACTACGCGTTGTGCATGTACTGCGGGATCTGCGTCGAGGTGTGCCCCTTCGACGCGCTGTTCTGGAGCCCCGAATACGAGTACTCGGAGTTCCAGATCTCCCACCTCCTTCACGACAAGGTCAAGCTCGGGGAGTGGATGGAGTTCGTCACGGAACCTGAGCCGCTCGAAGTCGGCGCCGAGTCGAAGGGTAAGAAGTAACGCCGTGTGGGAGCAGCAGGTGGCCTTCTGGGTCTTCGCCGTCACGATGGGTGCCGCGGCGATCGGCGTGGTCCGGTCCCGCAACGTCGTGCACGCGGCGTTGTTCCTCGTCGTCGTCCTCGCCGGCGCAGCCGCCCAGTACATCCTGCTCGCAGCCGAGTTCGTCGCCTGGGTCCAGGTCCTCATCTACATCGGCGCGGTGGTCATCCTCTTCCTCTTCGGGGTCATGCTCACCCGGGCGCCCATGCGAGGCGAGGGGGAGACCCTGGACAACGACCAGCGGTGGGCCGCGGTCGTGGCCGCGCTCTTCGTCCTCGGGGTGCTCGTCGCGCTCTTCGTCGACGCCTTCGGAGGCAAGAAGATCCATTTCAGCAACGCCCTGGTCTCGCTCGGACGGACCAGCACCGTCGGGCAGGACATCTTCCGGGTCTTCGTCGTGCCGTTCGAGATCGTCTCCATGCTGCTCCTCGCCGCGCTCGTCGGCGCCGTCGTGATCGCACGGAAGGACTGAGGTGCAGCTCAACGAGTTCCTGATCCTCAGCGCCTTCCTGTTCTGCACCGGCATCTACGGGGTGCTCGCGCGCCGCAACGGCGTCTTGGTGCTCATGAGCGTCGAGCTGATGCTCAACGCCGTCAACATCAACCTCATCGCGTTCGCCGCGTTCACCAAGAACATCAGCGGCCAGGTGTTCGCCTTGTTCGTCATCACCATCGCGGCGGCGGAGGTCGGTGTCGGATTGGCCATCGTGCTGCTCATCTACCGCAATCTGCGCAGCCCGAACCTTGACGAAATCGACCAGCTAAAGGGCTGACGGGACCATGCTCGAGAACGCCTGGCTCATCCCATCGCTGCCCGCGATCTCGTTCCTCGCGATCATCTTCTTCGGGAAGCGCTCCCCGAAGAAGGGCGCGGCGATCGGCATCACCGCGGTGGGGGCGTCGTTCGTCGCCTCGTGCGTGGCCGCGGTCCAATGGGTGCAGCGCGTCGATGACGCCACCGGGAAGAGCCAAGGCCTCGCCGCGTTCACGAAGGGCCTCGCGACCTCCGCGGGCGCCCACCAGGTCGTCCGGCCGGTCACCGAATCGGTGACGTGGTGGCAGAACGGCTCCGCCAAGTTCGGCGTCGGGACCTACGTCGACGGCTTGACCGTGATGATGGTCGTCGTCGTCTCGCTCATCTCGCTGCTCGTGCACATCTACTCCACCGCGTACATGCGCGGCGATCGGCGCTACACCTGGTACTTCGCGGCGCTGTCGCTGTTCACCGCGTCGATGCTGACGCTCGTTGTGGCCGAGAACCTCCTCCAGCTCCTCGTGGGCTGGGAGCTCGTCGGGGTGTGCTCGTTCATGCTCATCGGCCACTGGTGGGAGGAGCCCGCGAACGCCCGCGCTGCGATCAAGGCGTTCCTCACGACCCGCGTCGGCGACATCGGGCTGATGATCGGCATCGTCATCTTGTTCTTCACCGTCGGGTCGTTCGGGATCGGCGCGACGAACCTCTACGCCACCGGCGCCCACGCCCACCACGACCTCCTCCTCGCGGCCGCGATCTGCTTGATGATCGGGATCATGGGCAAGAGCGGCCAGTTCCCACTGCACACCTGGTTGCCCGACGCCATGGCCGGTCCGACCCCGGTGTCGGCGCTCATCCACGCGGCCACGATGGTCGTCGCCGGCGTCTTCCTCGGCGCTCGGGTCTACCCGGTGTTCTTCAACGGATTCTCCATCGGGCACGGCGGCGTCAACTTCATGGCGCTCGTCGGCGGCGTCACGATCGTCATCGGAGCCGTCCTCGCCTTCGTCCAGACCGACATCAAGAAGGTGTTGGCGTACTCGACGATCAGCCAGCTCGGTTACATGGTCATGGGCCTCGGTGTCGGCGCCTGGACCGCCGCCGTCTTCCACCTGTTCACCCACGCCTTCTTCAAGGCGCTGCTGTTCCTCGGGGCGGGCTCGGCCAGCCACGGTGCCGGGCACACCTTCGACATGCGCGAGATGGGCGGCCTGCGCAAGCGGATGCCGACCACGTTCTGGACCTTCGTGATCGGATCCGCCGCCCTGGCCGGGATCTTCCCCCTCGCCGGGTTCTGGTCCAAAGACGAGATCCTCGTCAACGCGGGCTCGAACGGATTCGACGCGTTCCTCGTCGTCGGCCTCATCGGCGCCTTCCTCACCGCCGCGTACATGACCCGCGCCGTCTACCTCACGTTCTTCGGCGAGTACCGAGGACACGAGCACCCTCACGAATCGGAACGCCTGATCACTGTCCCGCTCCTGATCCTCGCGGGCCTCGCGGTGGTCGCCGGGTTCATCAACGCGGCGCCGCTCGGCATCGAGAAGTTCAAGGAATGGGTCGACCCGCAAGTCGCGTTCCCGGCGCTGAACCACGCCGCGTTCGACTACCCGAAAGCGGTGATCTCGGTCGCGATCGCGGTCTTCGCCATCGGCATCGCTGCCTACTACTGGTTCCAGCACGAAGAGCAACGCGCCTTCAAGGACCTCACCCAGCGCAACCCCCTCGCCCGGGCCGGCTACACGTTCCTCGTCAACAAGTACTACCTGGACTACCTGTACGAAGACGTCATCATCGGCGGGATCAGCGGCCCGGTGGCCCGAGCCTCGTACTGGGTCAACCAGCACGTGATCGACGGGGTCGTCAACGGCCTCGCGCGGGGCGCGTCCGTCACGGCCCGCTACACCTACGACATCGTCGACCAGCGGATCGTCGACGGCGCCGTCAACGGCATTGCGTACGAAGCCGACGCCGCGAGCGGCGAGCTCCGCAGAATCCAGTCCGGACGCGTGCAGCGGTACGCGCTCCTGCTCTTCCTCGGTGTGGCGGTGTTGAGCCTCGCCGTGTTCCTCACGAACGTCCTCTGAAGCGAGGTAGCGACAAGCCATGCACTGGTTCGATGACTGGGCATTGACCCTGGCGGTGTTCATCCCGCTGGTTGGGCTGGCGGTGGTGCTGTTCATCCCCCGCGCGTACGAGCAGGCGATCAAGTGGACGGCCCTGGTGGCGTCGTTGGTCACCGCCGCGGTCGGCGTCGGGATCCTCGCCGACTTCGACTACGGACACGGCGGAACGCTGCAGTTCGGGGTCAACAAGTCGTGGATCCCCCTGATCAAGTCCCGATACCACATGGGTCTCGACGGGATCGCGTTGCCGCTGCTCATCCTCTCGATGCTCATGGTGGTCGTGTGCATCATCTACTCGTGGGACCACTTCCCCGAGCCGCACAACCCGAAGGGCTTCCTGGCGCTCATCCTGCTCCTCGAGATCGGGATGAACGGAACGTTCGTTGCGCAAGACCTCATCTTGTTCTTCGTCTTCTTCGAGCTCGTCTTGCTCCCCATGTTCTTCATGATCGGCGTCTGGGGCGGTCCGAACCGCCAGTACGCGGCGATCAAGTTCTTCTTGTTCACGTTGTTCGGCTCCGCGCTCATGCTCGTGAGCTTCCTGGCGATCTTCTTCTTGTCGAAGGCCCAGACCTTCGACATGGTGAAGCTGTCCCAGTTCGGAGGGGCCGGGATCGCGCACGGCACCCAGGTGCTGGTCTTCGGCGGGCTGTTCCTCGGGTTCGCGATCAAGGTGCCGATGTTCCCGTTCCACACCTGGTTGCCGGACGCGCACACCGAGGCCCCCACGGTCGGCTCGGTGCTCCTCGCCGCGATCCTCCTGAAGCTCGGGACCTACGGATTCATCCGGATCGCGCTTCCGATCCTTCCGGGCGCGGCGCGGACGTGGGCCCCGTGGATCGGGGTGCTCGCGGTGATCGGGATCATCTACGGCGCGTTGTGCTGTCTCGCCCAGCGGGACATGAAGCGCCTGATCGCGTTCTCGTCGGTCTCGCACATGGGGTTCGTCATGCTCGGGATCGCGACGCTCACCAGCTTCGGGCTCAACGCCGCCGTGTTCGGGATGGTGGCCCACGGCCTCATCACCGGGATGCTGTTCTTCGTGGCCGGGTCGGTCCAGGAGCGCTACGGCACCCGCGATATGGGCCGTCTCGGGGGTCTGCTGACCCAGGTGCCCAAGCTCGGCTGGATCTTTGGGTTCTGCGTCATGGCGTCACTCGGGCTGCCGGGCCTGGCCGGATTCTGGGGCGAGTTCCCGGCGATCCTGTCCGCGTACGACCCCGCGAAGCTCGCGCAAGGCCTCCTGAACGGGGATCCGCTGCTCACGTTCCGCGTGTTCATGGTCATCGCCGCCATCGGGACGGTCCTCGCGGCCGGATACCTCCTGTGGATGTTCCAGCGCGTCGCGTTCGGGACCGTCAAGGCCGAGTTCGAACACGCCCACATTCACGACATGCACCTCCCGGAGTGGATCGCGTGGGTCCCGTTGCTGTTGCTGATCACCGCTCTCGGCATCTACCCGAACCTCATCTTCCATGTCTCCAATGGCGCGGTGGGCAACGTCGCGAAGGTCTTTGGAGGCTGACGGGTGAATCCCAACGTCGACTTCCACGCGCTCGCACCCGAGATCGTCCTGACGGCGACGATCGTCCTCGTGCTGATCGTGGACCTCTTCACCGACGACCGGCGACTCCCCGCCCAGCTGGCCGGGTTCGGGGTGCTCGGCTCGTTGATCCCGGTGCTGACGCTCGCGGTGGACGGGTCCCGCCGGTCGCTCTTCGGCGGGGCCTTCGTCGTGGACAACTACTCGCTGGTGCTGACCGGCTTCTTCCTCGTCGCCGGCTACGTCAGCCTGCTCGTCTCCGTCGACTACATCGGTGAAGGGGACTACTACCAGGGTGAGTACTACGTCCTGTTGTTGACGTCGCTGCTCGGCATGATCGCCATGGCGTCGGCCCGAGACCTGGTCTCGATCTTCGTGGCGCTCGAGACGATCACCATCCCGACCTTCGTCTTGGCCGCCTGGCGCAAGCATGACACCCGCTCCAACGAGGCGGGCCTCAAGTACTTCCTGATCGGGGCCCTGTCGTCGGCGGTGATGCTGTACGGGATGTCGATCGTGTTCGGCCTCGCGAACTCGACCGTCCTCGTTGACATCAACAAGTACGCCACCGGCGCCACTCCGGCCCTGTTCGCCGTCGCCGTCTTCCTCACCCTGGTCGGCTTCGCGTTCAAGGTCAGCGCCGTCCCGTTCCACTTCTGGGCCCCCGACACCTACGAAGGGGCCCCGACCCCGGTCACCGCGTTCCTCTCCGTGGCGTCGAAAGCCGGGGGGTTCGTCGCGCTCCTGACCATCATCCGGTTCGGGTTCTTCCCCTCCGGTGACTCGTGGCAACCCGTGCTCTGGGTGCTCGCGGCGGCCTCCATGACCCTCGGGAACCTCGCGGCGTTGCGCCAGACCAACATCGTGCGGATGCTGGCCTACTCGTCGATCGCGCAGGGCGGCTTCATCCTCGTGCCGCTCGCGGTGGCAGGCGACGTGCACGGCAACTCGGCGTGGCAAGCCGTCGTGATCTACATCCTCATCTACGGCGCCATGAACCTCGGTGCCTTCGCCGCCGTCATCGCCGTCGCCCGCCGGACCCGGTCCGCGGAGATCGCCGACTACGCCGGGCTGGGCACCACGAGCCCCGTGATCGCGGTGCTGTTCACCATGTTCCTCTTCTCCCTCGCCGGCGTCCCTCCCCTCGCGGGATGGTTCGCGAAGTTCGTCATGTTCCGTGCCGTGTTCGACGCCAACACCACCGCCGCGGTCGTGCTCGGTGTCGTCGCGGCCGTCAACTCGGTCATCGCGTTCTTCTATTACGCCGGAGTGGCTCGGCGATTCTGGTTTGACGCGCCGCCGGAGCCGGCCTCGTCCGCGCCGTCACGGCTCCCCGTCGCGCTGGGCGGAGCGCTGGCCCTCATGGCCGCGGTGGTGCTCGTGATCGGCGTCTATCCCCAGTTCTTCGCCCGACTCGGGGAGCTCGCGTTCCAGCGGGGATGACCTCCCCGCGGATGCGCGCGCCCCGCCGGTAGCCGCGCTCGTGCCGACCGGCGCCGCGGCCGCAGGGCTCGGGGAGCGAATCCGACGAGCTGGACCCATCACGTTCGCCGAGTACCAGGGCGCCGCGCTCGACGCCTTCTTCGCCGACGGTCACGGCGCCGGGCGCGGCGGACGTGACTTCGTCACCAGTCCCGAAGTCGGCTCCCTCTTCGGCGCGCTCGTCGCCCGAGGCCTCGACGAGACCTGGCACCGCCTCGGCAGGCCGGACCCGTTCGTGGTCGTCGACGCCGGCGGAGGCCGAGGGCGGCTCCTCGCCGACGTCCTCCGGGCCCAGCCCGACTGCACCCCCGCGTTGCGGGGGGTCCTCGTCGAACGCTCACCGGCCCTGCGAGCCGAGGCCCGCACCCTCCTCCCGCTCGAGCCGGCCGACGTCGCGCTGGGACCCTTCGCCCCCGGCGACCCGGACTCGCCCGCTGAGCCCATCCCCGCGTCCGGTCCCGTCGTCACCGCGCTCGACGAGCTCCCGGCGGCGCCGTTCCCCGGCGTGATCATCGCCAACGAGCTGCTCGACAACCTCCCGGTCCGGATCGTCGAGCAGAGCGAGCACGGATGGATGGAGCTGCGCGTCGGCATCGCTCCCGACGAGCGCCGATTCGTCGAAGTGCTCGTCCCCGCACCGCGGGACCTCGCCGAGCGCGCCGACGACCTCACCACCGACGCTGCGGTGACGGTCGGCGAGCGCCTCCCGCTCTCGCTCGCCACCGACGACTGGCTGGCCCGCTGCGGCCGCTCCCTGCTCCGCGGCGAGGTGTGGGTCATCGACTACGCCGAGCCGATCGCGAACCTCCTGACTCGAGGGCCGACCGGCCCGTCCGGGTGGCTGCGGACCTACCGGGCCCACGGCTTCGGCACCGACCCGCTCGACGCGCCCGGCGACCAGGACGTGACCTGCGACCTCGCGATCGAATCGCTGCGACGAGCCGCGCACCAGGCCGGTCTGACCGTCCGCGCCGAGCTCGACCAAGCCGAATGGCTCCGCAGCCTGGGACTCGACGCGATGGTCGACGAGGGACGCCAGGGCTGGACCGAGGGTGCGCACCGCGGGGACCTGCGCGCGGTCGCCGCTCGGAGCCGCGTCGTCGAGGGCGCGGCGCTGACCGACCCGTCGGGGCTCGGCAGCCACCGGGTCGTGGTGCTCAGCCGACCGTAAGCCGGCCGCGGCGTCGCGGGGCTGCGTTAGCCTCGGCCGCGCTGCCGAGCGCCGAGCACCAGGGGGACTCGCATGTCCGACACGATCGAGTCCCTCCTCGCGGAGGGACGCACGTTCCCGCCACCGCCGGACTTCAAGCGCCAGGCCCTCGTCACCGACGCCGAGATCTACGACGAGGCGACGGCCGACCCGCAGGGATTCTGGGCGCTCCAGGCGAGCCAGCTCCTCGACTGGTACGAGGAGTGGCACACCATCCTCGAATGGGAGCTGCCGTTCGCCAAGTGGTTTGTCGGCGGCAAGCTGAACGCCGCCTACAACTGCCTCGACCGCCACGTCGACGCGGGCCACGGGGACCAGGTCGCCTACCACTGGGAGGGCGAACCCGGGGACCAGCGCACGATCACGTACGCGCAACTCCTCGAGGACGTGTCTCGGCTCGCCAACGCGCTCCTCGCCCTCGGGGTCCGCAAAGGGGACCGGGTCAACATCTACCTGGGCATGGTCCCCGAACTGGCGATGTCGCTCTTGGCCTGCGCCCGCATCGGCGCCGCGCACTCCGTCGTCTTCGGCGGCTTCTCCTCCGACTCGCTGCGCGACCGCATCAACGACGCCGAGGCGAAGGTGCTGATCACCGCCGACGGCGCCTGGCGGCGGGGGAGCGTCGTCCCGCTCAAGGCGACCGCCGACGTCGCGCTCGAGGAGTGCCCGACCATCGAGCGGGTGCTCGTCCTCGAGCGGACCGGACACGGGGACGTCGCGATGGCCGACGGCCGCGACGTCTGGTGGCACGACCTCGTGCCCGGCCAGTCCCCGGAGTGCCCACCGGAGCCGATGGACAGCGAAGACCTCCTCTACCTCCTCTACACCAGCGGGACGACGGCGAAGCCCAAAGGGATCATGCACACCACCGGGGGCTACCTCACCCAGGTCGCCTTCACCCACCGGTACGTCTTCGACCTCAAGCCCGACACCGACGTGTACTGGTGCGCCGCCGACGTCGGCTGGGTCACGGGCCACTCGTACATCGTGTACGGGCCGCTCATGAACCGAGCCACCAGCGTCATGTACGAAGGCACCCCCGACTTCCCCGACAAGGACCGCTTGTGGCAGATCGCCGAGCGGTACGGCGTCACGATCCTCTACACCGCGCCCACCGCGATCCGCACGTTCATGAAGTGGGGTGAGGAGTATCCCGAACGCCGCGACCTCTCCTCGTTGCGGCTCCTCGGGACCGTCGGCGAGCCCATCAACCCCGAGGCCTGGGTCTGGTACTGGCAGCACATCGGCGGCGGCCGCTGCCCGGTCGTCGACACCTGGTGGCAGACCGAGACCGGCGCCATCATGATCAGCCCCCTCCCCGGGGCGACGACCCTGAAACCGGGCAGCGCGACGTTCCCGCTCCCGGGGATCGGCGCCGACATCGTCGACCGCGACGGCCACAGCCTCCCGATACCCGGCGGCGGGTACCTGGTGCTCACCGACCCGTGGCCGGCGATGCTGCGCGGCATCTGGGGCGACCCGCAGCGATACCACGAGACGTATTGGGCCCGGTTCGACGGCCGCTACTTCGCCGGTGACGGCGCCAAACGCGACGAGGAGGGCTACTACTGGCTCCTCGGCCGGGTCGACGACGTCATGCTCATCTCCGGCCACAACATCTCGACCGCCGAGGTCGAGCACGCCCTCGTCGGGCACCCCGCCGTCGCCGAAGCCGCGGTCGTGGCCAAGACCGACGCCACCACCGGGAACGCCATCGCCGCGTTCGTGATCCTCCGATCGGGCAACGAGCCCAGCGAAGCCCTCGTCGAGGCGCTGCGCGACCAGGTCGCCCAGACCATCGGGCCGATCGCCAAGCCCAAGACGATCCTGTTCACCGAGGACCTCCCGAAGACCCGGTCCGGCAAGATCATGCGCCGGCTGCTCCGCAACGTGAGCGAAGACGAGGCGCTCGGTGACACCACCACGCTGGCCGACCCGACCGTCGTCGAGGGGATCAAGGCGCGGTACCTGGCCGACCAGGCCGGCGGCGACGAGGAGTGACCGAAGCTCCGGCGCATTGGACGTGGCGCGACGGGCCCGTCGCGCCCGGGCCCGCCGCGGTCGTCGACCTCGACGGCGTCCTGTCCGACGCCGCCAGCCGCCAGCACTACCTCGAGTCGCCGCGACGCGACTGGCGAGGCTTCTTCGACGCCTGCGGTGAAGACCCCGTCATCGAGGAAGTGCGCGTCCTCCTCGACCTCCTCGACCGCGACCTGCGGATCGTGCTGCTCACCGCCCGCCCGGAGCGGGTCCACCCGCTCACCGAGGCCTGGCTGCGCCGCTACCGGATCCGCTGGGACCTCCTCGTCATGCGGCCCTTCGGGGACTACGACCTCGCCCGAGAGTTCAAAGAGACCTCGGTCTGGGACCTTCGGGCCTACGGCTTCGAGCTGCGTCTCGCCATCGAAGACGACCGCCGCAACGTCGCCATGTTCCGCAAAGAGGACGTCCCGTGCCTCTACATGCACTCCGGGTACTACGACTGAGCGGGAACGACGAGCCTCGCGGGGACGTTGTTCACCAACGACGGACCCCACCCCCCAGGGGACCCCCGAGGTGACACATGATCCGCAACACGCTCAAGACCACCGCTCTCCTCGCCCTGCTCGGCGGCATCTTCATGGGCCTCGGCGGCCTGCTCGGCGGCACCAGCGGCCTGACCATCGGCCTGGCCCTCGGGGTCCTCTTCGCCGGCGGCTCCTACTGGTTCAGCGACAAGCTGGCCATCGCCGCCGCCCGGGCCAAGCCGGTCAGCCCGAGCGAGGCCCCGCAGCTCTACGCCATCGTCGAGGACCTCACCCGCCGCGCCGGCATGCCCATGCCGCGCCTCTACCTCTCACCGGCGCAGCAGCCCAACGCCTTCGCCACCGGCCGCAACGAGCATCACGCCGCGGTGTGCTGCACCCAAGGGATCCTGCAGGTCCTCGACGAGGACGAGCTCCGAGGGGTGCTCGCCCACGAGCTCTCCCACGTCCGCAACCACGACATCCTCATCAGCTCCGTCGCCGCGGCGGTGGCCATGGCCATCCTCTTCGTGTCGCGCCTCGCATTCCTCGGGGCGCTCTTCGGCGGAGGCGGCGGCGGCCGAGACGGGGAAGGCAACGTGTTCACCGCGCTGGCGCTCATGATCCTCGCCCCGATCGCCGCGGTGTTCGTCCAGATGGCCCTCTCCCGATCCCGGGAGTACCAGGCCGACCAGAGCGGCGCCCATCTGCTGCACACCGGGGAGCCGCTCGCCCGCGCGCTCGAGAAGATCGAGGCGTACGTCAAGCGCGTCCCGATGAACGTGAGCCCGGCCGAGGCCACCGCCTACATCATCAACCCGCTGACCGGACGGCAGGCCAACTTCGCGTCGCTGTTCTCGACCCACCCACCGACCGCGGAGCGGATCGCCCGGCTCCGTCAACACAGCTGGTAGGTCGGTCAGTCCCGCTGGTTCGTGAACTGCAACGGGATCC
>DAIMHT010000004.1:19435-22979 GCA_036723155.1 Actinomycetota bacterium | reverse complement strand
AGGAACGGCCATCCGTTCGCCCGGTCGTAGAGCCCGCTGGCCAGCGCCAGGTAGAACAGCGTCGCTCCGGCCTGGCGACCGTCGCCGACCGGGACCTGGGTGCCGCTCTCGAACTGCTGTCGCAGTTGATCGAGCGCGGCTCGCGGATTGCCGTGCTGGTGGAACGCGCAGCTGGTGTGGGCCGCGCAGTCAGCGAGGAACGCGTCGAGGGCCTGCTCGAACCCGACGGCATTGTCGTGCAGCTCGCTCGACGCGGTGGCCGACAGATTCACCGCGCCGTCCAGCACCATCGCCCGCACCCGATTGGGGTACAGCTGCGCGTAGACGGCGCCCATGACCGTGCCGTACGAGTAGCCGAGGAACGTCAGCTTGGGTTCGCCGATCGCGACGCGCAGCGCCTCGAGATCCCGGGCTGTGTTGCGGGTGCCGACCTGGGCGAGCCACCCCCCCTGCTTGTCGATGCACGCCTGGACGAGGTCGACGGGGCCGTTCGTGCCGTTGTAGAAGGTGAGGAGCTGGGCGGAATTGTCGGGCGTCGGGTCCTGGGCGAGGACTCGGTCGTAGGTGGCGTCGTCGACGCAGCTGATCGGACGGGACGCCCCCGTGCCTCGAGGGTCGAAGCTCACCAAGTCGAAGCGCTGGCGGATCGCGGCGGGAACGCTGCTGCTCCCGAGCCGCAACGACTCGGTGCCGGGATCGCCGGGACCGCCGTAGTTGATGACCAGGGACCCGACGCGGTGCCGCTGGTCCTTCGCCGGCAGCCGGGCGATCGCCAGCGCGACCTGGGGACCCGCCGGTTGGGACCAGTCGACCGGCACCGACAGCGTGGCGCACTGCAGACCGTCGCCGCACCCCTTCCACGCGAGGGAGCCGGTCGCGGTCGCGCCCGCCGACGCCGGGACAGGGATCGCGACCGTCGCGACGGCGACGAGCGCGCCGATCGCGACAAGCGGGCGCCAGGGCAAGGCCGCGACTGTATCGACCAGGTGTGTGGATCCACCGCCAGGGGCGGTACCGTCGGACGCGATGATCCCCCACGATCCGACCGGTGAGCCGCTCGCGCTGCTGACCGTCCACGCCCATCCCGACGACGAGGCATCGAAGGGCTCGGCGACGGTCGCCCGCTACCACGACGAAGGTGTCCGGTGCGTCCTGGTGTGCTGCACCGGAGGCGAGGCCGGCGACATCCTCAACCCGGCGGTGGACACGCCCGAGGTCCGAGCGCGTCTGTCCGAGGTCCGCATGGAGGAGCTGCGAGCGAGCGTCGACGCGATCGGCTACGACGAGCTCCACATGCTCGGGTACCACGACTCGGGGATGCCCGACACCGACGTGAACGCCCGGCCCGACAACTTCGCCAACGCGCCCCTCGACGAAGCGGTCGGGCGTCTGGTGCGGATCATCCGGTCCGAACGTCCTCAGGTCATCGTGACCTACGCCGACGACCGCAAGTTCTATCCCCACCCCGACCACATCCGGGTGCACGAGATCTCGCTGCCCGCCTTCGACGCCGCCGGTGACCCCGACCGTTATCCCGACGCGGGACCGGCATGGCAGCCGTCGAAGCTCTACTACACCGGCTTCTCGCGCCGACGCGTCGAGGCCCTCCACGCCGCGCACCTGGCCCGCGGCGACGAGAGCCCGTTCGAACGCTGGTTCGAACGGGGCTTCCCCCAGGGTGAGGACCGGTTCACGACCTTCATCGACGTCGGCCCGTGGCTGACCCGACGCCGCGCCGCGCTGCTCGCGCATCGCACCCAGGTCGACCCCGAAGGGTTCTGGATGCGCCTCCCCGACGACGTCATCCGCGACGTGTTCCCCTGGGACGAGTTCGCGCTGGCCCAGTCCCTCGTGGGCCGTCCCGCAGACGGCGACAGCGAGGACGACCTCTTCGCGGGCGTGCGGGCCTCCGACGTCGACGAACCCGTCGATACACTCCCGCGTCGTTCCTGACCCGACCGCGAGGGAGGCGTCCGTGCCGAAGTACCTCAGCCAGGAGTGGCTCGACGAGGCCCGGGCGCTCGCGCAGGATCAGCCCGAGCGTCCCGGGGCCAGCGCCACGATGCAGTTCGTCATCACCGGCGCCCCCGACGGCGACGTCAAGTACTACTGGGTCCTCGAGAACGGCCAGCTGACCGAAGCCTCACGAGGCGAGCTCCCCGACGCCGAGGTCACGCTCACCACCGCCTACGCCGACTCCGTCGCCATCCAGAAAGGCGAGATGGACGCCAACGCGGCGTTCATGCAAGGCAAGACCAAGGTGACGGGCAACATGGCCAAGCTCATGCTGCTCATGCCGCTGACCATGTCCCCCGAGTACCGCGCCCTCCAAGATCAGGTCCGGGCCCGCACCGAGTACTGATCTCGGCGCTACGCGGCGCGTTGAAGCTCGCGGAGCTCTCGGAACCCGATCAGGGTCGCGCCGGCCCGCTCGACCAGGTCCGGCAGCGACGGGTCTTCGCACAAGAAGGCATGGTCCTCGACCCGGCCGGCCCAGTCGGGATGTGAGGCGCGCAGCTCGTCGGCGTCGACCGCGGGATGGAGATACACCTCGGTGACGCCGGGTCGCAGGTCGAACAGGGCCCGTTCGATGTGTCGACGGGCACCCACGCCGGTGTAGAAGACGAAGTGGTCGGGATA
Organism: Actinomycetota bacterium; assembly: GCA_036723155.1. GTDB lineage: Bacteria > Actinomycetota > Acidimicrobiia > IMCC26256 > PALSA-555 > PALSA-555. Next base: position 20,339 of record DAIMHT010000004.1, on the reverse strand, counting down.
GACGACGCCTTCGGCGGTCGCGAGGTCCCGGTACGGGAACCCGACGATGCGCTCACCCCCGACCGGTCCCATCCGGAGGGGGAGCCCGAAGTCGACCGCCAGCTCCAGGTAGACGCCGAAGAAGTCGGCGCGCAGCTGGAGCGTGCCCATGTGACTGTCGAGGTGGCTGGCGTCGAATCCCCAGAGGATCGCCCGCTCGATCTGGGCTCGCAGCTCCCGGCGGACCTCCTCGAGATCGGCGTGGTCCCAGGTGTCCTCGATCGTTCGGGGGAAGCCGCCGTCACCGTCGAGGAGGCTGGGGCAGTTGGTGATCGGCGCCCACCGGTACGTCTCCCACTCCGCGTTCAGGGTGAGGTGCACGCCGATGTCCTCGCCCCGGTACTGCGCCGCGGCGTCGCGCGCCCAGGGGCACGGGACCATCAGCGACGCGCTCGTCGCCAGACCGTTGCGGAGCGCGTCGTAGACCCCGACGTTCGCGGACCTCGACGAGCCGAGGTCGTCGCAGTTGACGATCACGAGCCGAGCGTCGGGTGGGTACCCGAGCTGCTCGGCGAGTGGGGTTCTGGGCGCCAGCCGCGTCACGCGGCAAAGGCTACGCGAGCCGCTCGATGATCGTCCCGGTGCCCAGCCCGCCCCCACAGCACATGGTGATGAGGCCGTAGCGGCCGTCGGTGCGCTCGAGCTCGTGCAGCGCGGTGGTCACCAGGCGGGCGCCGGTGGCGCCGACGGGGTGACCGAGGGCGATCGCGCCCCCGTTGGGGTTCACGATGTCCATGTCGGGCTTCACCTCGAGGGCCCAGGCGAGCACCACCGACGCGAAGGCCTCGTTGATCTCGATCGTGTCCAGGTCGTCCATGCCGAGGCCGGTGCGATCGAACAGGCGGCGGGTGGCGTCGATCGGTCC
>DAIMHT010000004.1:0-19335 GCA_036723155.1 Actinomycetota bacterium | reverse complement strand
CGTCCATGCCGAGGCCGGTGCGATCGAACAGGCGGCGGGTGGCGTCGATCGGTCCCGTCAGCATGAGCACCGGGTCGACCCCGACGAGACATTGGTCGACGATCCGCGCTCGGGGTCGCAGACCCAGCTCTTGGGCGCGCGCCGCGGACGCCAGCAAGACCGCCGCCGCGCCGTCGGTGATCTGCGAGGAGGTCCCGGCGGTGTGGACACCGTCCTTCCGGCCGACGGGCTTCAGCGCGGCCAGCGCCTCGAGCGAGGTGTCGCGCAGCCCCTCGTCCCGTTCGACCCGGTGCGTGGTCGCGGCAGGCTTGCCGTCGTCGCCGGGGTCGGGCGCGTCGATGGGGAGGACCTCGCGCTCGAACCGGCCCTCGGCCCACGCCGTCTTCGCCCGCTGTTGAGACTGGAGGCCGAAGCGGTCACAGTCCTCGCGGGTGATGCCCCACTTGTCGGCGATGCGCTCGGCCCCCTCGAACTGTGACGTCACCTCGAACCGTTCGAAGTACGGCTTCGGGAGCGGCCGCCCCGGCCCTTGCGACACCGCGGTTCCGAGTGGCACCCGGCTCATGGACTCGACACCGCCGGCCAACACGACGTCGACGACGCCCGCGCCGATCAAGGCCGCCCCCAGGTTCGTCGCCTGCTGGGACGAACCACACTGCGCGTCGACGGTCGTGCCCGCGACCTCGATCGGGAGCCCCGCGGCCAGCCACGCCGTGCGGGCGATGTCGAAGGTCTGCTCGCCGGTCTGGGAGACACAGCCCGCCAGGACCTGCCCGACCTCGGCCGGGTCGATTCCCGACCGGTCGATCGCTGCCCGCTGCAACGTCGCGAGGAGCACCGCGGGGTGGACCGTCGCCAACCCGCCGTTCCGCTTGCCGAGCGGCGAGCGGACCGCTTCGACGATGACGACATCGGTGTCAGGACGTGCTGCCATGCCATCGATCGTATCGGGCGCTACCGTCGACCCGAATGGGCCCTCCTCGACTGCGGTTCGTCGCGCTCGTCGCGGCGCTGACCATCGTCGCTTCCGCGTGCTTCGGTGGCGGCGGGGGCGGCAGCACCGGCGCGAAGCACCAGGGCGGGTCCTCGAACGCGAGCGATCCGGGCTGTCAGAACGTCGCGGCCAGCACCCTCACCCGCAAGCTCGCGCCGCGGGTCGACCGGACCGAGTACTTGACCGACGCCTCTGCCACCTCGACCGTGTGTTACGACCAGATCACGTTCGTCTTCAATCCCGGCGACGCCACGAACCTGCCCCCCAATGCCGCCCCGGCGGTCTTCCCGCCGAGCTACACCGTCCAGTACAAGCAGCCGCCGTTCGCGCCCGGTCTCAACCGGTCGGCCGCGGAATCGCTGTCGGGGGTCCACGCGATCCTCGAGGTGATCCTCAACCCGGCCTCGGAGACCGACACGCGAAGGGGCGGGGGGGGCCTGACCTACAAGGGGAACTTGCGGCTGGCGCTCCCGACCGGGATCCGGCACACCCTGATCGTCGAGCTGCTCGACACGTTCCCGCAGCTGAGCCCGGACCCGAACCAGTCGGTGATGGTGTGGCTCATCGGTCTCGACTCGAAGCGTCCGTTCACCACGCAGTCTTCGATCGAGCCGCCGAGGGTCAGCATCCTCATCCCGAACTGACCGTCACGACGCGTTGACGAGGACGATCTTCCCAAGCTTCCCGCCCGCCGCGAACCGGTCATAGGCGTCGGTCGCGTCGGCCATCGGGTACGTCGCGTCGACCGGGACCTGGATCCGGCCCCGGGTGACAAGCGGGAGCACGTGCCGGTCGACGAGCTGCGCCGCGTCGGCCTTCTGCTCCAGCGGCCGCGCCCGCAACGTCGATCCGTGGATTCGCCCTCGGGCACCCATGAGCGCGAGCAGGTTCACCTCGGCCCGCGCGCCGGCACCGACGCCGATGACCGCGATCCGTCCCCCGGTGGCGAGCGCGTCGAGATCCGCCGGGATGTTCGGGGCGCCCACGACTTCTAACACGACGTCGTACGGGCCGCGCTCCACGAAGGCGTCGGGTGCGACCACCTCGACGGATCCGCACGACTCCCCGATGCGAGCGACGTCGGCGTGCCGGGCTTCGTCGCGCACCGTGGCGACGACGTGCGCGCCGGCGCACGCGGCCAGCTGCAGGCCCGCCAACCCGACCCCCCCGGCGCAACCGTGAACGAGGACCCGCTCACCGATCGTCACCCCGCACTGGGTGAACAGCGCGTCGTGCGCGGTGGTGAACACCTCCGGGAACCCTCCCGCCTCCGGCCACGACAGACGATCGGGCACCGGGAGCGCGGTCCGCTCGTGGACGACGGCCCGCTCGGCCTGCGCGCCCCCGCCGACGATGGCCATGACCCGGTCACCGGGCGCGAAGCGGGTACACCCCGGGCCCGTGGCGAGCACCTCGCCCGCGAGCTCCATGCCGGGGATGTCGGCCGGTGATCCGGGCGGGGCCGGGTAGAGCCCTTGGCGCTGCAGCATGTCGGCGCCGTTGAGGCCGGCGGCCCGCACCGCCACGAGCAGCTCCTGGCTGCTGGGGACCGGATCGGGGTGCTCGCGCCAGACCAGGGTCCCATCGGTGACGGTCACGGCGTGCACGAACCGGTGAGCGTAGGGCCGCGGGTGGCGTCGTGCCCGGGCGGTACCGTCCTGCGGAGTGCCGACCCCCGACGACGACCTGGCGATCTTCGACGAAGACGGGGAGGAGCTCGTGCTGGACCGCGCCGAGGCCGCCCGCCTCCTGGCGCTCACGCACGACTTCGACGCCGCCACGGTCTCGGCCTGTCCCCGTTGTCGCAGCCGGGTCCTCGCCGCGGTCGCCGTCGTCGATCTCCTGAGCGACGCGGTGGACCCGAGCGCCCGCGACCTCGCGGAGCTGGCCGACGACGCTCCCACCCTGCACCTCTACGTTCACGACCTGATGGCGGCGTGTCGTCATGACGCCTGGCACGACCCCGGGTACTCGGAGTGGATGGAGGTCCTCGACGAGCTGGCCGCGTTTCGGCGCCCGGTCAGCTGAGCGCGGACGTCAGCGGGGGAGTCGGGTGCGCTTGAACTCGTTCAGGCGCGTCCAGTCGAGGAGGCCCACCATGCGCTCGAGGTCGTCGACTCGGCCTCGGTCCATGAATCGCACGAAGACCGCCTCGTCGTCCTCGACGAACGTCGGGACACCGAAGACGTCCCACTCGTCGACCGCCTGCACGTGCTCGGTCATCAACGTCTTCAGAGGCCGGCCGCTCCACACCTCGTCGGTCACCGCGTCGGCGTCGAGACCGACCGAGGCGACGACATCGCGCAGCACCCCTTCGTCGTCGAGCTTGCGGCCCTGGTCGTGGCGGGCCGCGAACAGCGCGAGGTGCGCGTCCAGGAAACGGTCGGGGAACGTGTCCCGAACCGCGATCCCGTACAGCAACGCCAACACGCCCGTCCCCCACGCGGCCGGCTCCTGATCCCAGACCGGCGTCTGGCCTTCCTCGAGATGGGACTGATCCAGTGAGAACGGGACGAAACGCCACTCGACATCGGTGAGGGCGTCGGATCGCATCGCGGCGACGACACCTTCGTGCGCGTTGCGGGCGAACGGGCAGCGGTAATCGAACGTGACCGAGATCTGGCGGGTCACGGCAGCTCCTTGGGCGGGGAGATTCACCGTACCAGTCGTCTCGCGACCCGCCCGAGGACCAGTCCGAGCGCCACGCCCGCGAGCCCGTCCGAGGCGTGATGGATGCGCGTGTACACCCGACTCGAGGCGATCGTCGCCGCCAACGCGTAGTACAACGGGCCCGCCTTGCTGCCGCGGGCCAACACCGACGCCGCGGTGAACGCGGTGACCGCGTGCCCCGACGGGAACGACGACGTGATCGGTCGGCGCATCCCGTGCGGGAGCCGTTCGGCATGCTCGAAGTGCTCTTGGGGTCGGCCCCGTCGGAACAGGAGCTTCACCACGTTCGTCACCGCCGATTCGCCCGCGAGGGCGGCGAGGAACCGTCCCCCCCAGCGCAGATCTCCGGTGCGGGCCGTCCGGGCGCCACCGAGCACGAGCCAGAGCAACCCGTGGTCGGCGGCACTGGAGATCCCGTACATGAGGTGATCGACCGGTGCTGACCGGCGCGGCGCCAGCCACTTCTCGATGCGCTCGTCGAACGCGGTGACGCTCTCAGCCAGACCAGGCATCGCGGGCGAGCATACCGGCGAGGTGCGCGTCGGCCGGGCTGACGCGGGATTAGCCGAGTGGGAGTGCCGGTTCGATCATCGTCCCGGGGCCGCGCAACGCGGCGGCGTCGGTCGGGTCGCCGCCGTGCGCAGGGCAGTACGGCCGGAACGTGCAGAAGTCACAGAGCCGACTGGGCCGCGGGCGAAAGTCGTCACGGGCGCAGGCCCGCTCGACCGCGGCCCACACCGCGGCGGTGCGCCGAGCCACGCCGTGACCGGACTGCTCGCTCGTGGTGGCGATGATCGCCTCCGGTCGTGACAGGTAGAGCAGCTGCACCCGATCGGGCCGCCGGCCGAACGTCTGCTCACACAACGCCGCGTACATGTGCACCCCGGCGAGGCTCTTGGACTCGAACATCTCTGACGGCACGGAGCCGGTCTTGTAGTCGGTCACGACCAGCTCCCCGCCGACGAGATCGAGGCGGTCGATGACACCACGGATGCGGACACCACCGACCCGCGCCTCGAGTCGAAGCTCCAACCCGATCGGGTGAACGGTCCGAGGGTCTTCGAGGTCGAAGTAGCGGCGCACCAGCTCCTCCGACTCGCGGTCGAACGTGGCCCGCTGCTCGTCGTCGAGCTCGAGCGCCGAGAACTCACGGTCGGAGGCGAGCGCGACGCGGGCCCGGTCCAGGTCGGCGAGCGCGGCGTCGATCGTCCGGTCGTCCGCGGGACGGTCGAGGAGGTACTGCAACGCCAGGTGCACCAACGTCCCCTTGACGGTCCACACCGAGGGGGGCTCGGGGAGCCGCTCGACGTACGCGAACTTGAACGCGAGGGGGCACTCCTTGAAGGACCCGATCGAGCTCGGGGACAAGGCGTACGGCAACGGAGCCACTGAGCGGAGGGTATCGCCGGGGTGTGACGGGTCCGCGGACCGGTCGGGGGGCCCGACGAGGCTGGACGCGGTCCCAGTACGCTCCGCGTGATGAAGATCGACGGCGGGCTCGGCGGCACCGGAGCCGAGGACATCGCCCGCATCGCCCGGGAGCTCGAGGACGTCGGCTACGACGGCGGCCTCACCGCCGAGACCAGCCACGACCCGTTCCTACCGCTCGTGATCGCCGCCGAGCACACCGAGCGCCTCGAGCTCGGCACCGGGATCGCGGTCGCGTTCGCCCGGACGCCCATGACCCTCGCCAACCTCAGCTATGACCTCCACGCCCTGTCGGGCGGCCGGTTCCGGCTCGGCCTCGGCAGCCAGATCAAGGCCCACATCGAGAAGCGGTTCTCGATGCCGTGGTCGCATCCCGCGCCCCGCATGCGGGAGCTGATCCTCGCGATCCGCGCGATCTGGGCCACGTGGCACGAGGGTGCACCCCTCGACTTCCGGGGCGAGTTCTACCGCCACACCCTGATGACCCCGTTCTTCAACCCGGGACCAAACCCCCACGGGCTGCCCACGATCCAGCTCGCCGCGGTCGGCGAACGCATGACCGAGGTCGCCGGAGAAGTCGCCGACGGCATCATCCTCCACGGCTTCACCACCGAGCGCTACGTCCGGGAAGTCACGATGCCCGCGCTCGAGCGCGGCTTCGCCAAAAGCGGACGGTCTCGCGCCAACTTCGAGGTCTGCGGCCCGCTCTTCGTGGTCACCGGCACCACCGACGAGGAGCTGGCGAACGCCCGCGACGGCACCAAACAGCAGATCGCCTTCTACGGGTCCACGCCCGCGTACCGCGGCGTCCTCGAGCTCCACGGCTGGGGTGACCTCCAGACCGAGCTGAACGCAGCCTCGAAACGCGGCGAGTGGACCGAGATGGGCAACCTCATCACCGACGACATCTTGGAAGCGTTCGCGGTCATCGCGACCCCCGAGGACATCCCGAAGCGGCTCCTCGAGCGCTACGGAGACCTCGTCGACCGGATCAGCTTCTACGCGCCGTACCGCAGCGACCCCGACCGCTGGAAGAACGTCCTCGCCGGCTTCCGCTCCTAACTCCCGACGCCTCGAAGCTCACCCTCCGGCGAGGCGAGCCACGACCGGCCCGAACGCCTCCATCGCGTCGTCGGGGACGATCCAGTAGCTGAAGCCATACCGCTCGCGTCGCGCCTGCACCATGTCGCAGAGCTCGTCGACCGTCCCGAACAACGTGAGCGGAACCTCGAGCGCTTCCGCGGCGGAGAGCCCGAACCCCGAGCCCATCCGCTCCGCGATGCTCGACGCGTCGCTCGTGACCATGACAAACGGGCAATGGCACTGCAGCTCGATGCGGTCCATTCGGTCGCCGGCCGCGTCTCGGATCCAGCCGATCTTCTCGTCGAAGGCCGCTGGTGCCGCCGACGCCGCCACGCCGGCCCCGAGCTCACCCCCGGTGAGCGTCACGTTGACGCTGATGATGTCCGCTTCCCGTGCCGCGAGCGACAGGATTCGTCGACCGCCGCCACCGATGCACACCGGCGGCGGACCCCGGTGCGGACGGGGCGTGCCGACCGCGCCGTCGATCCGGTAGTGAGTCCCCTCGAAGACGACGGGCTCGTCCGATTCCCACAACGCCCGCATGACCGTCAACGCCTCGGCCATGCGCTCGATCCGCACGCCAGGCCGGTCGTAGGGGATGCCCGCCTCGTCGTAGTCGGTGCGTTTCCACCCCGCGCCCATCCCAACCTCGAGGCGACCCCCCGTGGCCCGGTCCAGGGTGGCGAGCTCCTTGGCCAGCACCACCGGATGGCGATAGTCGTTGTCGAACACGAGGGTCCCGACCCGAAGCTCGGTGGTGGCCTCGGCCGCGACGGTGAGCCCCACGATCGGCGCCCATTGGTCCTGGAAGTGGTCGGGCATCAGGAGCGACGAGTAGCCGAGCCCCTCGGCGCGGCGGGCGCGCTCCCGCCACGCTGGCCCGTCGCTCGCGTGCGACGTGATCACGCCAAAGCGCAGTGGTTGGCTCATCTCGACCTCCCAGACCGGCGTGCCATCACCTGTCCGTCCCCCGCCACGCGGTTCGCCGCCGCGTTGGCGATGGTCGACGTTCCGGGACGAGTCGGTTCAACAGGGCGAGATCTTCGCGCGGGCGCTCTCAGTTGGCGTTCAGGTCTCGGCCGTCATGCTGTCGTCACCACCCCCAAGAGGAGACGTGTGATGCCTGACGAGACCGAACCGACACCGGCCGCGCCGGCTCCCGACGAGGAGCAGCCCGCGGACCGGACCGAAGAGCACCCGGCCGCCCGGACCGGCGTGCAAGTGCCCAAATGGCTGGCCGTCGGCGTCGTCGTGGTCGCGCTGGCCGGTGGCGGGTTCGCCGTCGGGCGGGCGACGGCATCCGACCATCACGGCCGGCTCGCGCCGATCGGCGCCGTCCGTCCCGGCGGAGGGCCCGGCTCAGGCGGCGGGTTCGGTGGACAGGGCGGCCCCGGTTTCGGTCCCGGCGGCGGCCGCAGCGGGCCCGGCTCCGGCGGCGACTCGAGCGGCAACGGCAACGACGGATCGAACGGCCCGACCACCCCGTCGACGACCCCCGCCACCGGCGCCTAGGCCGACCGCTCCTCCCCCACTAGCCGGACGCCGGGTACTTCCGCGCTCACCCGTCGTGGAGGTACCCGCGTTCGGTGAGGACATCCCAAAGTGGTCGCAGCGTCGACGAGAGCACCGCGAGCTCGTCCAGATGCGCGTCGGTGAGGTTCGCCAGTCGCCGTGACCCCGCCGCGGTCAACGTGAGGCGCACGACCCGGGCGTCGTCCCGGTCGACGTGGCGGCGCACGAGCCCCGCGACCTCGGCCCGGTCGACCAGCCCGACCGCGCTGTGGTGGCGCAAGAGCAGCGTGTCGGCCACGTCGCCGATCGTCGGCCCGGCGCGACCGGCGTGGCCGCGGATGGCCAGCAGCAGCTGGTGCTGCGCTGGGGTGAGCCCGGCCGCGGTGGCCTCCGCTTCGCTCCATCGCAGGAAGCGGCGCAGACCGGTCCGGAATCGGAGCAGCTGCTCGTAATCTCCGGTGCTGAGCTGGCGCGTCATTCCGAGATGGTCTCACGACGAGTACGGGTCGCAGCAAGGTGGCCGCGTCTGGTCTCGGGCACGCCCCGACCGCGTCCGCCCTATGCTCCCGCGGCCGGCTCCGGCACCGTCGGTCTCGCGCCAGGAGGGTACGTGCGCATCGGCCTGTTCCTGCCCAGCGTGTCTCCGATCGCGACCCCTGAGTACCTGACCGCGTACGCCGAGGCCGCGGAAGCCGCCGGGTTCGACTCGATCTGGATCGGGGAGCACGTCGTGTTCCTCGACGAGTACCGCTCCCAGTACCCCTACGCCGCTGACGGCCGACTGGGCCTCCCGGCCGACAACGGGCTGCTCGAGCTGTTCAGCACGCTCAGCTACCTCGCCGCGGTCACCGACCGCGTCCGGCTCGGCACCGCGGTGTGCCTGGTGCCCCAGCGCAACCCGGTGTACACGGCCAAGGAGGTCGCGAACGTCGACTGGCTCTCGGGAGGCCGGGTCGACTTCGGGATCGGGATCGGCTGGCTCCGCGAGGAGTTCGAGGTCCTCGACGTGCCGTTCGAGGCCCGGGCCGCGCGCACCCGCGACTACGTCGAGGTCATGAAGACGTGCTGGCAGGACGACGTGTCGAGCTACGCCGGCGCGCACTACACGCTCCCACCGTGCCGCATGTACCCGAAGCCGGTGCAACAGCCCCACCCGCCGATCTACTTCGGTGGGGAGACCGACGCCGCGCTGCGGCGCGTCGCGGCGCTCGGCGACGGCTGGCACGGCTTCAACCATCTGCCGGACTCGGCGGCGGCGGCGATCCAACGACTCGAGAAATGCCTCGCGGAGACCGGCCGCAGCCGCTCCGAGATCGATGTGACGATCGGCGCGTACCTGCAGCCGGTGGAACCATCGCACCTCCCCGCGTACCGGGATGCCGGCGTCGACCAGCTGGTCCTCACCGGCTTCGCGCTCGACGCGCCCGGCGCGCGGGACGTGATCGCCAAGCTGGGGGACGACTATGTCGGCCCGGCGGGCGAACTGTGATCTATCACCGAGCGAGGAGGGGAAGCTCGCCATGAGTCAACGTCAACGAGGCGATGTCGCCACGACCAAGCTGTTCGAGAACGACCGGGTCCGGGTCTGGGAGATGCAACTCGACCCGGGCGAGAGCTCTGACCTGCACGAGCACAAGCTCGACTACCTGCTGATCCAGCTCCAGGGCGACAAGATCGCCGGCATCTTCGAGCCCGACACGAAGGGCCCGTACCCGGAAGGGACCGTCGAAGGCGACGTCGCCCCGGGCAACGTGATCTACATCGAGCGGGGCGGGATCGAGACCGCCAAGAACACCGGCCAGCAGCCGTACCGGGAGATCCTCGTCGAGCTGAAGGATTGAGCCCGGCGGGCGCCCCCGACGCGCCGCTCACCGGCCTGCGCGTCGTCGAGCTGGCGACGCTCTACTCGGCACCCCAGATCGGCGCGATGCTCGCCGATCTCGGCGCGGACGTCGTCAAGGTGGAGGCGCCCGGCGGCGACCCGATGCGACGCATGGGTGTGATCCGCGACGGGGTGTCGCGCACCTGGTCCTGGGTGGCACGCGGGAAGCGGTCAATCGTGCTCGACCTGGACGCGACCGACGACCGCGCGACGTTCGGGGATCTGGTGGCGGTCGCCGACGTGCTCATCGAGAACCTCACGCCGGCGGTACGGACGCGCTGGGGCTGCACCTTCGACGCGCTGGCCGCGGTCAATGCGCGGCTCGTGGTCGTCGCGGTCAGCTGCTACGGGCTGACCGGCCCGTACGCGGACCGGCCCGGCGCCGGAACCCTCGCCGAGGCGTTCGGCGGGCTCACCGCGCTCACCGGTGAGCCCGACGGCCCGCCGATGCTGGCCTCGGTGCCGCTCGGGGACACCCTCACCGCGTTCTCGGGGGTGATCGGCGCGCTGGCCGCAGGGTGGGGTCGCGACCGTGGCGACGGGCTCGGCCGGCTCGTCGATGTCAGCATGTACGAGCCGGTCCTGCAGGTCCTTGGTGGAACGATCGCCGCGTACGACCCCAATGACCCTCCTGCACGAACCGGCAGCCGGGTCCGGGGCGGCGCCCCCCGCAACGTCTATCGAACCCGCGACGGCGCGTACGTCGCCGTGTCGGGGACGACCGACCCCCAAGTCGCCCGGCTGCTGGTGGTCCTCGACCGGGACAACGCCACTGAACGCGAACGCTACGGACGAGCTGAGACCCGAATGGGACGCGCCGACGAGCTCGACGCGCTCGTAGCGGAGTGGATCGCGGCCCGGGACCGAGACACCGTCGTCGACGCGTTTCTCGGTGCCCGGATCCCCATCGCGCCCGTCAATGAGGTCGGAGCGGTCCTCGCCGACCCGCACATCCGGGCCCGGCGCAGCACCGAGCCGATGCTGGAGGCACGCGGCCCCGACCTCGACTCCGGTCGCGCCGCGATCCTCCGAGACTGGCTCCGCTGACCGAGCCCGTCGGGGCGTCAGCCCAGTTCGTTGCCGACGATGCCGACGAAGCTGACCATCTCGCCGGGGTAGCCGCCGAGGTTGTGGGTCAACGCGAGCCCCCGGTCAGCGGTGGTGATTCGCCGATCCTCGGGCGCCTCGCCGCGCAGCTGCAGCCACGCCTCGAAGAACATCCGCAGCCCCGACGCGCCGACCGGGTGCCCGAAGCTCTTGAGTCCGCCGTCGGGATTGACGGGGAGGTCGCCCGCCAGGTCGAACGTCCCGGCGAGCACTTCCTTCCAGGCCGTGCCCCGCTCGACGAACCCCAGGTCCTCGTAGATGAGCAGCTCCGCGGGGGTGAAGCAGTCGTGAACCTCCGCCATCGCGATCTGGCCCCGAGGGTCGGTGACACCGGCTTGGGCGTACGCGTCGTGACCGGCGGCGTTGATCTCGGGGAACCAGGTGTAGTCGTACTCCGGGTCGGCGTTCCCCGACGCGTTCCCGGCCACGAACGACAACGCCTTCACGTACAGCGGCTTGTCGGTGTACTTCGACGCGTCCTCGGCCCGGACGAGCACCGCCGCGGCGCTGCCGTCGGCCACCCCGCTGCAGTCGAACACCCGGAGGCCGCCGGCCATGAGCGGCGCCCCACAGATGGTCTCCATCGTGACTTCCTTGCGGAACTGGGCCCGAGGGTTCCGCGCCCCGTTGTAGTGGTTCTTCCACGAGATCCGGGCGAGCACCTCGCGCATCTGCTCGTCGCTGACGCCGTACTTGTTGCCGTACGCCGGGGCGCACATGGCGAACATCGCCGCCGCGGTCAGGGTCCGGTTCGTGCCGTCCGTGGGGGTCTTGCCGGCTCCGACCAGTCCCTGGTAGCCGCTGTCCTTGACCTTCTCGACGCCGACGGCCATCGCGATGTCATACGCGCCCGACGCGACCGCGTACGCCGCGTTGCGCAGCGCCTCGGAGCCGGTGGCGCAGAAGTTCTCGACCCGGGTCACGGGCTTGTTCTGCAGCTCGAGGGGACGCGACAACGTCATCCCCGACATGCCCGACATCGCGGTCCCGAGCCAGAACGCGTCGACGTCGTGCTTGTCGACCCCGGCGCTGGCCAGCGCCTCCGTGGTCGAGTCGATGAGAAGGTCGTCGGTGCCTTTCGTCCAGTGCTCGCCGAAGCGAGTGCATCCCATGCCGACGATGGCGACCTGGTCCTTGATCCCGTGCGAGCTCATGGGTTGTTGCCTTCTCCTCGACCGGCGAAGCCGGCGCCTGCGGTCAGTCCCGGATGGGACGAGCCTTCCAGAAGTAGTTGTGGATTCCATCGGCGGTGAAGAGACGACGGAACGTCATCTCGACCCGGTCGCCGACCTGGAGCTCGTCGGCGTTCACGTCGGTCAGCTCGATGGGGAGCCGGCCTCCACCGTCGAAGTCCACGATGGCGAACACGATCGGCGGGCTCGGCGAGTACGCGATGCGATCGATGGTGAACGCCGCGATCGTGCCCGGCGTGTCCGCCATCGGCACCGGGTCCATCTCGTCGACCGCGCCCCCGACCCGTGACACGCGGGCGGGCGGCAGGTGCAGCGCGTCGCTCTCCCGGTCCCGGGATCCGACAAAACCGTACTTCCAGCCTTCGGTGCGACCGGTCACCGACGCCGAGATCCGGTCGGGTTCGGGGCGGCGCGGCGGCTCGAGGGTCACCATGCCCCGCCAGCTGAGGAACTTCCCGTAGGGGAGGTCGGCGCCTCCCGCCACTTGGGACGCGACGGTCCGTCCCGGCTCCCACGACGCGATCGCGTCGCTGACCCGCAGGAGGAGCACGTCGGCGCCGTCGGCGAGGGACACGATGGCGATGGTCTCGCCCGGTTGGGCGGTCTCGAGGGTGGCCGCGAGCAGCAGGCCCAGATGTGCGGCGCCGCTGTACCCGACCGAGCCCGCGAGGTTGTCGACGATGCGTCCGGGCTCGACGCCGAGGCGTCCGGTCAGGGCGCGCACCGCGCGGGCGTGCGGCCCGGTGAGGATCACCCGGCTGACCTGATCGGCGGTCAGCTCCGCGGCTTTCAGCGCCGCGTTCCATGCCTGCTCGCCGAGCGGCACGTACTTCGTCTCCCCGAAGCGTTCCTCCCAGACCTTCGAGCGCCGCTCACCGGGGATCCGCCACCGGTCGAGGAACTCCTCGGTGGCGTGTCCCTCACCGACGAGCGTCGCGAGGAGCGGGCCGTCGGAGTCCGAGCCCACCAGGATCGCGGCGCCGGCGTCGCCACCCCCGGCTTCGTCGCTGCTGGTCGGCAGCCCGTCTCGGACGTCGGCGGTGACGACCAGGGTCGGCTCGCCGCCGTGGAGCGCGGCGATGAGCGCGGCGACACCGGAGCGGATCGCCCCGCCGAAGTCGGCGGCGAGCACATCTGCGTCGAGACGCAGGGCGGCGTGGATCGTCGTCGCGTTGGTCTTGTCGAGGTAGGCCGGCACCACCGTGGCGAACCACAGTGACGTGGGTTGCACGGCCGGCGCCGAGCGCAGGGCCAGGCGCGCCGCCTCCACCCCGATGGTGGTGGTGTCTTCGTCGTAGCCGGCCACGGTCCGGGTGCCGCGGCCCCCGCCGGAACCGAAGGTGGCCGTGATGGCGCCGCGGTCGAGCCGCCGGTAGGGCACGTACCCGGCGGCGCTCAGGATCCCCTGCATCGCTTCCCGTCGCTCGCGTGTGGTCGACCGAACCGGCCGTGGACCCGACGAGCGTACCCGCCGGCCCGAATCGCGGATCGCCCTACGATGCGGCCGATGCAGGACAACACGGAGCGGCCCCGCCTCGGGCCGGAGGGTCGATGAAGCTCGGCGACGTCGCCAATCCCGACGCCCAGCGGTACGGCAAGCCGCTCGACGGCATACGGGTCCTCGCCGCGGAGCAGATGCAGGCGTTGCCCTTCGGCACCCAGGTGCTGGCCCGCCTCGGCGCTGACGTCATCAAGGTGGAGCACCCCCGCGACGGCGAGTCCGGCCGCGGCGCCCTCCCCGCAATGAAGGATCCGACCGGTCGACTCGCCGGTGCGACGTTCCTGCGCAACAACCTCAACAAACGCAGCGTCGGGATCGACCTGAAGGCACCCGAGGGCCGCGACCTGTTCCGGGCTCTCGCCGGCCACGTCGACATCGTGGCCGAGAACTTCAAGCCGGGGACGATGGCCCGGATGGGCCTCGCGTACGAGGATCTGGCGTCCGAGTACCCGCGGTTGATCTACGTCTCGGTGTCGGGCTTCGGGAACACCGTGCCGTCGCCGTACGACTCCTGGGCCGCGTACGCCCCGATCGTGGAGGCGATGTCGGGGATCTACGCGTTCAAGCAACCCGAGGACCAGCCGCCTGTGGTCGGACCCGTCGGTGCGCTCGGTGACATCTCGAGCGCCCTGTTCGCGGTGATCGGCACCCTCGCCGCGCTGCGTCACCGTGACCACACGGGTGAGGGCCAGTACGTCGACGTCGCGATGCTCGACGCGGTGGTCGCGATGACGGACCTGGTCACGAA
The DNA here is from genome assembly GCA_036723155.1 of Actinomycetota bacterium. Lineage (GTDB taxonomy): Bacteria > Actinomycetota > Acidimicrobiia > IMCC26256 > PALSA-555 > PALSA-555. The sequence goes on along the minus strand of DAIMHT010000004.1, from coordinate 5,217 downwards.
CTTCTGGTCCATGGGCCTGCGGCCCGGTGGGCTCGGCCCGCTGCTCATCATGGACGGGTTCCGGGCCCGCGACGGCTGGTTCGTCGTGCAGGTCGGGCGCGAGCACCAGTTCGAGCGGCTGGCGAACATGATCGGTCAGCCCGAGTGGCTCGACGACCCGCGCTTCGCGACCCGTGAGGGATGGCGCATCCACCTCGAGGAGGTCATCCGGCCCGCGATCGAGGGATGGGCCGCGAACAAGACCAAGCTCGAGGCGGCGCGGGAGCTCAACGAGGCGGGCATCGCGTCCGGGCCGGTGAACTCGGCTCCCGATGTGATCGCGGACCCCCACGTCGCGGCGCGCGACATGCTCGTCGAGGTGCCCCGCACCGACGGTGAGCCGCCGTATCTGATGCCGGGCAACCCGGTGAAGATGACCAAGGTCGCGGAGGGACCCGAGACTCGGGTCCCGTGGGTCGGCGAGCACACCGATGAGGTGCTGCGCCGTGAACTGAGGCTCTCCGACGCGGAGTTGCTTCGCCTGCGCGAGGCCGGCGTGATCGGCTGATCCTGCCCGAGTAACGCTGTCGATCCGATCGTGGACCCCGTCGTCCTCAGTTCGAACTGACGGTTCGCGCTCATCACAAGAATATCATGATGCGATATGATTTCGCGAACATGGTCGGCGCGTGCGATCTGGTTCCGAGCGCGCCGGGTAACCGAGGCCACGTCGGGTTGGTCGTCGAGGCGGGATCGTGCCGAGAGCCGGCAGGGTCCTGACGGTCAGCGAGGCGGCACGGCAAGCGGTGTCGGGTCGCCGCGAACCCGTCCGCAGCAAGACGGGAGCCACCCGGCGTCGGGCAACCGGTCGTGGTCTCTCGGTGAGACCGGCCACGGTTGACCGTGTCACGACCTGAGAGGATTGGGTTGAGGTCCACGAGGCGTTCGGCGGCGGTTCGTGCATCCTTTCTCTCCTTGCTCGCGGCGCTCCTCGGACTCGCCGGAGGCGGCGCGGCCTGGCTGCTCCTCCATCTCATTGGTGTCATTTCCAACCTTGCCTTGCTGCACCAGTGGGGCTGGACGATTCCGTCCCTCCGCCACTTCCACCCTGACGCGTCCCTGGTCTTCGTCGCGATGGCCGGTGGGCTTGTCGTATCGCTGCTCGCGAAATGGTCACCCGTCATCCGCGGCCACGGCATCCCAGAGGCCATGGAGGCCATCCTCGAGAAGCAGAGCCGGATCTCGCCGCGGGCTGCAATCGCGAAGCCCGTCTCGGCCGCGGTGGCAATTGGCACCGGCGGCCCGTTCGGCGCCGAAGGTCCGATCATCGTCACCGGCGGCGCGCTCGGGTCGCTGGTCGGCCAGTTCGTCAAAGTCTCGCCGTCCGAACGAAAGATCTTGTTGGCAAGCGGCGCTGCCGCCGGGATGGCCGCCACGTTTGGCACCCCGCTGGCTGCTGTCGTGCTCGCGATCGAGCTGTTGCTCTTCGAGTTTTCGACGCGCGCCTTGGTCCCCCTCGTGGTTTCGTCGAGCCTGGCGGCTGGGGTCCACGCCGCGATCTTCGGGACCGGACCGCTCTTTTCGGTGCCGCACCACAGCTACTCGGGGATCGAGCTGCTGCCGGTGTTCCTCGTATTGGGAATCGCCTGTGGGCTGCTCGCGGTCGTCGTCTGCAAGGGTCTGTATGCAATCGAAGGCGGGTTTCGTCGTCTTCCGATCGGCGAGTTCTGGCACCCGATCCTCGGCGCGCTCGGCTTCGCGCTCATCGGGCTCGCGGTTCCACGCGCGCTGGGAGTCGGCTACGACGCGATCAACGACGTGCTCTCCAATCGGATCGCGCTCGGGGCGCTCGCGCTGCTCCTCGTCGCGAAGCTCGTGGCGTGGTGGATCGCCCTGGGTTCAGGGACCTCCGGCGGCACGCTGGCTCCGATCCTGTTGGTGAGCGGCGCCTTCGGCGGGCTCTTCGGGGCCGCGGTGAACCAGATCGCGCCGGGCTTGCATCTCTCGCCGGGTGCGGTCGCCCTCGTCGCGATGGCCGCGACCTTCGGCGCCGCGACGCGTGCCACCTTCACTGGCATCGTGTTCGCGTTTGAGCTGACGCGTGACTACAACGCCATCCTCCCGTTGATGCTCGCCACCGTCGTCGCCGATCTCGTGTCGGCCGCGCTGCTCGATCACGGACTGATGACGGAGAAGCTCGCTCGGCGAGGCGTCGAGGTGCCCGCTGGGTACCAGCCCGATGTCCTGGGATCGACTCGAGTCGGCGAGGCCATGACGCGCACCGTCGAGGCGCTACCCGCGGACGCGACGGCTGCCAGCGCGCGTGAGCGGCTCAAGGAGACCGGCCACAGCGCCTACCCCATCGTCGATGCCGCCGGGCGGTGCACGGGAATTGTCACCCGCGGCGACCTGCTGGCCCATCCCGAGCGTGCCGCGACCCCAGTCGGAGCCTTTGCCAGCACGGACGTGGTCAGCGTCACGCCCGACGCGAGTCTGCTCGACGCCCTCGAGCGCATGGTTGATGAGGGCATCGACCATCTCCCGGTCGTCGAACGAGACAACCGTCTCGTCGGGATCTGCACCCGTACGGACATTCTGCAGGCACGTAGTAGCCATCTGGTGCACGAACGAGCCCAACCCGGCTGGCGCATGACACGTGCCATCAAGAGCGCGACGGCCCGAGGACGACGTGGAGACCGGGGCGATCGGCTCACCGGTCATTCCCGCGACGGCGATCAGCCCGAACCCTGACGTTCCCCCGAAGCGCTCGAGGGCGGTGCGGTGTCATCGGAGCGGGGACCCGACCCGCGTCAGTCGTTGAACGCCAGAATGGACGCGCTGGCCGCGCCGGGGTCCTCGAGCGGACCGAAGTGTCCGACGCCCCCCATGACCTCGACGCTGCCGTGCGGCAATCGGGCCGCGATCCGCTCCGCGAGCCGGGGCGGGACCGCGTCCGACCGTTCGCCGCACACGACCCGCACCGTGGTGTGGATGGTCGGTAGCGCGGGCCAGAGCCCGTGCGCCGGCCCGTGCGCATACGTGGCGGCCTCGTCTTCGGGCGCGCACTTCAGCTCCCAGGCTCCGTCGCTCCGGCGCCGCAACCCGTCCTCGACGTACGCCGCGAGCGCGTCGGGGTCCAGGTCCGCGAACGGCGGCCGCGCCGCCCAGGAGCGGTAGGCCTCCTCGGGTGTGTCCCAGGTGGCGCGGCGCCGCCGGGCGCCGACCGCCAACGGGAAGTCGGGATTGGGGTCTCCCGGCTCGCCGGGGATCACGACCGGCTCGTAGCACCAGGCGCGTCGCACCGTGCCGGGACGGACGGCCTCGGCGAGGAGCAGCGCCGTCGCGCCCTTGGAGTGGCCGACGGTCACCAGCCGTCGGTCCGTTCCCAGGTCGAGAGTGGCGAGGACCCCGGCGGCGTCCTCACCGAACCGCTCCCAGGCGTACCCGTTGGTGGAGCGGTCGCTGTCGCCGTGGCCCCGGAAGTCGAAGGACCAGACGTGGCGGCCCGCGGCGACGAGGCGCTCGGCGACCGGGCGCCACACCAGGCCGTGGAAGCCGGTGGCGTGCGCGAGGAGGATCGGCGCGCCCTCGCCGCCCCAGTCGTGCACGGCGATGTCCTGGGTCCCGACTCGAACCATCGTCGACACGGCAGGCACGGGCCGCCATGATGCTCGGCGTGGCCGTCGAGGACGAAGTTCGCGTCGCGAACGGCGCCTTCTACTCCGCGTTCGAGAGCGGCGACCTCGACGCGATGGCCGAAGTGTGGGACCGCTCCGACCGGGCTCGGGTGACCCATCCGGGATGGCCGACGCTGTACGGGTGGGCGAAGGTGCTGGGCTCGTGGGAGGCGATCTTCGCCAACACCGAGTTCATCCAGTTCGTCCTGACCGAGGAGCGGGTCCTCGTCCTCGAGGACGTGGCGATCGTCACCCTGGACGAGAACATCTTGCAGACCGCGGGCCCAGCGGAGGACGGCGCGGTCGACACCGATGCGCTCTCGGGGGCTCGGGTCGCCGCGACGAACGTGTTCGTGCACGACGGCACCCGCTGGCGCATGGTGCACCACCACGGCTCCCCGGTCAGTGGGGACGTGGTCTAAGGGGAGCGGACGGCCTGCTCGGCGGCGTGGTCCTCGATGGCCTTGTTGATGGCGTTGGTGGCGGCGTCGACGAACCGTCCACCGCTCCCGGCGACCCAGTCGTACGACGCGCGGATCGGGTCGAGCTGACCCTGGAAGTGCGGCATCACGTACCGGGCGAGCAGCTCGTAGCTCTTGAACGTCGCTTCCCGGTCGGCCCACTCGTGGCCGAACACGAGGAAGGTCCCGAACCCACCGGCCTGCTGCTCGAGGCGCTCCAGCTGGCGGATGGCGTCGTCGGGGGTGCCGATCACCGCGAAGCCGGTCTGGTCGCAGTAGTCGAGGATGCCGGGCACGTCGTCGGCGTCACCCACCGGGCTCGCCGGCAACACGTGGCGGAAGTACCGCGAGAACGGCAGGATGCCGAACTCGACGTCGCGGCGGGCCTGCTCCTTGGTCTCGGCGAGGTGCATCGGGCCGACGAGACGCCACTGCGCCCGGTCGGCGCGCTGGCCGAACTCCGTGGCGCGCTGCTCCATGACGTCCCAGTGCTGGGCGAGGACGTCGAAGCCGATCTCGGTCGTGGCGCCGATCGACAACAGGCCGAGCCCGTAGCGCCCCGCGGCGCGGGGCCCGGCGGGGGAGAAGGATGCCGCGACGGCCATGTCGAGGCCCTCGGGCGAGTACGGCGCCAGCTGGAGTCGGGCGTCGTCGAGGGTGAACCAGTCGGTGTGCGCGGTGACGGTCTCGCCGCGCAGGAGCCGCACGATGGCGTCGAGCGCCTCTTCCATGCGGGGCCGCTGGGTGTCGGGCGGGATGCCCATCATCAACGCGTCGGAGGTGAGCTGCCCGGGCCCGCAGCCGAGGATGGCTCGACCGCGGGTGAGGTGGTCGAGCAGCACGAACCGGTCGGCGAGCATGAGCGGCTGGTGGTAGGGGAGCGAGTTCACGCCGCTCCCGAGCCGCAGGTGCCGGGTCCGCTCGGCGGCGGCGGCGATGAACACCTCGGGGGAGGCGATCAGCTCGAACCCTCCGGAGTGATGCTCGCCGATCCACGCCTCGTCGTACCCGAGCCGGTCGAGGTGGACCAGCAGGTCCAGGTCCCGCTCGAGCGCCAGGGTCGGGTTCTGCCCGACGTCGTGGAAGGGGGCGAGGAAGAT
>DAIMHT010000003.1:12587-28322 GCA_036723155.1 Actinomycetota bacterium | reverse complement strand
CCCGAGCAGACGTGCAGCACGTCGGGCCCGGCGCCGACGACGAGGAGGGCACCCATGCGGGCCTGGATGATCCGCTCGATGCCTTCGCGCAGCGCCGAACCGGGAGCGACGAGCCGCAGGGCGGCGAGAAGGGATTCCGATCGCGGCGGGGCGGGCATGTGAGGGTCGCTTCAGGCCTGGCGCGAACTCGCGAGGCGCTCGACGTTACCGCCTCCGTGCCCGGTGATCAGCGGCCGGCAGCCCTACGCGGCCTGGCGGTGCGGGACGCCGAAGGCGAGGTGGAGCGCGTCGTGCACCGTCGCGGTCGGCAGCGCGGTGAGGCCGGGTGTCGGGGGAAGCGACGGTGGCCCGATCACGTGGCGGAACCCGAGCCGGGCGGCCTCGGCAAGGCGGCGGCCGGCGCCGGGAACCTGGCGGATCTCGCCGCCGAGACCGATCTCACCGACCACGACGATGTCGGCGTCGAGGCTGCGATCACGGTGCGCGCCGGCGACGGCGAGCGCCACCGCGAGGTCGAGGCCCGGCTCGGCGACGCGTACGCCACCGACGACGTTGGCGTACACGTCGGCGGCGCGGAACGTCTCGGCGCCCCGCGCTTCGAGCACCGCGAGGAGGAGCGTGAGGCGGGAGCTGTCGAACCCGTCGGCGAACCGTCGGGGTGGCCCGACCGCCGGTGCGACGAGGGCCTGCACTTCGACGAGGAGCGGCCGGGCGCCGTCGAGCACCGCGGCGACCGCGGATCCGGGGACATCGACCCGGCGATCCTCGAGGAACAGCGATGACGGGTCGGGAACCTCGACCAGTCCGGTGTCGCGCATCTCGAGGATGCCGAGCTCTTGGGTCGAGCCGAACCGGTGCTTCAAGGCCCGGACGAGTCGCAGCGTGTGATGGTGGTGGCCGTCGACGGAGAGGACGGTGTCGACGACGTGCTCGAGGGCTCGAGGGCCCGCGACGGAGCCGTCCTTGGTGACGTGGCCGACCAGCAGCGTCGGGAGCGCGGCTTGCTTCGCGAGCTGGACGAGCGCCTGCGCGCACTCCCGGACCTGGGTGACGCTGCCGGGGACGCCGGGCCGGTCGGGGTGAACGATGGTCTGGATCGAATCGACGGCGAGGACGTCGGGACGGTGCTGGGCGACGATGGCGAGGATTCGCGGCAGCGAGGTGTCGGCGACCAGGCGCAGCTCGGGGTGGAGGGCGTCGACCCGTCCCGCCCGGAGGCGAACCTGCTCCGGGGATTCCTCGGCGCCGACGAGCAGACATCGGGCTCCGGCGCGGGCCATGCGCCCGAGGGCCTGGAGGAGCAGCGTGCTCTTCCCCATGCCGGGCTCGCCGGCGAGCAGGGTCACCGACCCGGGGACGAGGCCGCCCCCGAGGACCCGGTCGAGCTCGTCGAGGCCGGTGGGGCGCCGGTCGCCGGCGGTGGTGGCGACCTCGGTGATGGGGGTCGGGAGGTCCAGGGGGCGGTCACCGCGGCGGGGGGCGGCTTCGACGAAAGAGCCCCAGGCGCCGCAGTCGGGGCAGCGGCCGAGCCACCGGGGCACTTCCGCATCGCACGCGGTGCAGCGGTGTCCCGGCCGGGTCTTCACGAGCCGCAGCGTCCCACGCCGGTGTGACACTGCCGGCGCGCGGAGGCGGGCGCGGGCGCGGTCACACTGGCGGCCGTGCCGGACCCCGCTGCGCTCGTGATCGGCTTCGATCTCGACATGACGCTCGTCGATTCGCGGCCCGGCATCGCGGCGACGCTCACCGCGCTCGCCGAAGAGACCGGGACGCCGATCGACGCCGACCTGGTGGTGGGCCGGCTCGGTCCGCCGCTCGAGGACGAGATGGCGCACTGGTTCCCGGCTCACGAGGTGCCGGCGGTCTCGGATCGGTTCCGTGCGCTGTACGCGGACCTCGGCGTGCCCGGAACCGTGTTGCTCGACGGTGCGGCCGAGTCGGTCGCCGCGGTGCGGGCCGCCGGGGGTGGCGTGGTGGTGGTCACCGCCAAGTTCGAGCCCAACGCCGTGGCCTGCCTCGACTACGTCGGTCTCGCCGTCGACGCGGTGTGCGGGTGGCGGCACGGGCCCGACAAGGGGGTGGCCCTCGCCGAGCACGGCGCGGCCGTGTACGTCGGCGACACCCCGACTGACATCGTGGGGGCACGAGGAGTCGGGATCGTCGCGGTCGGTGTCGCCACCGGCCCGCACGAACCCGGGGAGCTCCACGCTGCGGGTGCGGACGTGGTGCTGGGGTCCCTCACCGAGTTCCCGGCGTGGCTGGGCGCCTGGCTGGAGCGGTGACGCGTGGGCGCGACCGGCGCCTCAGTCGGCGACGGGCGCGGCGCGTCCCCGGCGGCGGGGCACCCGACGGCGGCGGCGGCTCCGCCACCACACCAGGGCCGCGAGGGACGCCAAGGCCAGCGCGACGCCGAGGAGCACGACCCGCACGGTGTCGACGGTGGTCGCGGTGGCGTCGAGCTGTTGGCGTTTCCCGGGCTGGACGGTGACGGTCTGGCGGCGACCGGGGAGCTCGGCGACGACCCGCACCGAGAACGAGCTGCGCAGCTGGTCGAGCAGCTGGAGGTTGATGGCGTTGACGTCGACGTGCTGCCCGGCGAGGCTCGTCACCAGCTGCTGATCGGTGGTCACCCCGGGTTGCGCGGCGCTGAGGTCCACGGTGGCGCGGAGTGTGGCGCGGTGCCCGAGGCCGAGCCACGCTGCGTCGCGGGTGCCGGTGAGGTTGCGGAGCGGTCCGGTGGTGCCGCTGAGCTCCCGGGCGATGCCCGCGACCTGGCCTGGCGACTGGAAGCGTTTCGTGACGGTGAGGGTGGCGCCACCGCTCTTGGTGGCAACCCAGCGCGAGACGGTCCATCCGGCGGTGTGCAGGTCGGCGAGCCGAACCCGTTGGTCGAGGGTGGCGCCGCCCGCTTCGGCCGCTTGGACCGCGTCGGCGTCGAGCAGGACGGCGGCTTGCACGGTCCCGGAGCCGTCGGCGCGCATGGAGACCCGGACCGTCGCCCGGACCGAGCAGCCGCCGAGGACGAGCGCGAGCAGGACCGCGGCGATCGCCGCCCGGACGTGGCGGCGCGGGCCCGTCGGGCCGGAGGTCATGCTGCTCGAAGCGTCGTGCCGGTGACGGCCCGAGGGGTGGGTGCGGTCAGCCTTCGGAGCCGGGGCCGGAGCCGGAGCCGGCGAGCTCCACCGGTGGGGGCTCGACGCCTTCGACCGGTGGGGGCTCGACGCCTTCGACCGCCTTGAAGGTGAGGTCCTCGCCGTCGGCCTCGACGACGATGGTCTCGCCGGCGTGGAACTCCTTCCAGAGGATCTTCTCTGAGAGGGGGTCCTCGACGAAGCGCTGGATGGCGCGCCGCAGGGGACGGGCACCGAGCTGGGGGTCGTAGCCCTTGCGGGCGAGGACGAGCTTCGCCTCGGGGGTGAGCTCGAGTCCGAGACCCTGACCTTCGAGCTGACTCTGCACGCGCTTGATCATGAGGTCGACGATCTCGCCGACCTCGGCTTGGGTCAGCTCGGCGAAGACGATGACCTCGTCGATGCGGTTCAGGAACTCGGGGCGGAAGTGCCGCTTGAGCTCCTCGGTCACCTTGTCCTTCATCTTCTCGTAGCTGACCGCCTCGTCGGCGGGCCCGAAGCCGATGGTTGCCTTGCGCAGGTCGGCGGTGCCGAGGTTCGAGGTCATGATGATGACGGTGTTCTTGAAGTCGACGGTGCGACCTTGGGCGTCGGTGAGCCGCCCGTCTTCGAGGATCTGCAGCAGGGTGTTGAAGACGTCGGGGTGGGCCTTCTCGATCTCGTCGAAGAGGACGACCGAGAACGGCTTGCGGCGCACCGCTTCGGTGAGCTGGCCGCCTTCGTCGTAGCCGACGTAGCCGGGCGGGGAGCCGACGAGGCGCGACACGGTGTGCTTCTCCATGTACTCGCTCATGTCGAGCTGGATCAGCGCGGCTTCGTCACCGAAGAGGAACTCGGCGAGCGTCTTGGCGGTCTCGGTCTTCCCGACCCCGGAGGGACCGAGGAAGATGAACGACCCCGACGGCCGCTTCGGGTCTTTCAGGCCGGCTCGGGTGCGGCGAATGGCTTGCGACACGGCCCTGATCGCGCTGTCTTGGCCGACGACCCGCTTGTGGAGCTCGTCCTCCATGCGGAGGAGCTTGGCGGTCTCCTCCTCGGTGAGCTTGTACACCGGGATGCCGGTCCAGAGCGCGAGGACCTCCGCGATCGATTCTTCGCTGACCTCGTTGAAGAGGTCGACGCCTTCGCGTTGGGCTTCGTTCTCTTTGGTGCGGCGCTGCTCGAGCAGCTCCTTCTCACGGTCGCGGAGCGACGCGGCCCGTTCGAACTGCTGACCTTCGATCGCTTCCTCTTTGTCCTTGCGGACGGTGGCGATCTCGTCCTCGAGCTCCCGGAAGTCGGGGGGGGCCTGCATGCGGCGGATGCGCAGGCGCGAGCCGGCTTCGTCGATCAGGTCGATCGCCTTGTCGGGGAGGTGACGGTCGGAGATGTAGCGGTCGGCGAGGTTCGCGGCAGCGACGACGGCCTGGTCGGTGATGGTGACGCGGTGGTGGGCCTCGTACCGGTCGCGCAGACCCTTGAGGATCTCGATGGTGTGGGGCACGGTCGGCTCTTCGACCTTGATGGGCTGGAACCGACGCTCGAGGGCGGCGTCTTTCTCGAGGTGCTTGCGGTACTCGTCGAGCGTGGTCGCACCGATGGTCTGCAGCTCGCCGCGGGCGAGCATCGGCTTGAGGATGCTGGCCGCGTCGATGGCACCCTCGGCGGCGCCGGCACCGACGAGGGTGTGGAGCTCGTCGATGAAGAGGATGATGTCGCCGCGGGTGCGGATCTCTTTGAGGACCTTCTTGAGTCGCTCTTCGAAGTCGCCGCGGTACCGGGACCCGGCCACGAGGGCGCCGAGGTCGAGGGTGTAGAGCTGCTTGCCCTTCAGCGTCTCGGGGACGTCGCCGCCGACGATGTCGGAGGCCAGGCCTTCGACGATGGCGGTCTTGCCGACGCCGGGCTCACCGATGAGCACCGGGTTGTTCTTGGTGCGGCGGGACAGGACCTGCATGACCCGCTCGATCTCTTTCTCGCGCCCGATGACCGGGTCGAGCTTCTTCTCGCGGGCGAGCTGGGTGAGGTTGCGACCGAACTGGTCGAGCACGAGGGAGCCGGACGGCTGCGATTCGCCGCCCGCGCCGCCTTGCGCTTGGCCTTCCTTGGCGCCGGCGTATCCGGAGAGGAGCTGGATGACCTGCTGGCGGACCCGGGAGAGATCCGCGCCGAGCTTCACGAGGACCTGCGCCGCGACGCCTTCGCCTTCGCGGATGAGTCCGAGGAGGATGTGCTCGGTGCCGATGTAGTTGTGGCCGAGCTGGAGCGCCTCGCGGAGCGAGAGCTCGAGGACCTTCTTGGCCCGCGGCGTGAAGGGGATGTGGCCGGAGGGGGCCTGACCGCCGTGGCCGATGATCTCTTCGACCTGGGCCCGGACCGCTTCGAGGCTGATGCCGAGCGATTCGAGGGCTTTGGCCGCGACGCCCTCACCTTCGTGGATCAACCCGAGCAGGATGTGCTCGGTGCCGATGTAGTTGTGGTTGAGCAGGCGCGCTTCTTCTTGCGCCAGCACGACCACCCGTCGAGCCCGGTCGGTGAAGCGTTCGAACACTGCGTCTACCGTCGTCCTTCTGGTCGCCCGTTCCCACCTCGCGGTGAGTGTGGGGATCGGACCACCGCCGTTGCGTCCCAGTCTACCCGTGCGGGTCCGCGCGCCTTCTGCCAGACCGGGCCCTCATCTCCAAGGTTTCTCGGCTGTTTGGAGGCCGCGCGTGAGCGGTACCAAGCGCGGGAAGCACGAATTTGTTCCCGGCTTGGTGGGACCCGCCGGGGCTGCGTAGCGTGGGCTGCATGAGCCTGGCGGAGACGCTCGAGCTCCCGCCGCTGCCGGGCGACCTCAAGCGGGTGGAGAGGGCGCTGGCCGGCGCGGTCGAGCACCCGGACCGTTTTTTGGGTGATGTGGCTGGTCACCTCGTCGCGGCGGGGGGGAAGCGGATCCGCCCGACGTTGACGCTCTGCGCCGCGTACGCCGCGAGGGGCTCGAATCGGCCGGTGTCGGACGACGCGGTGACGGGGGCGGTCGCGGTCGAGCTGGTCCACCTGGGGTCGCTGTACCACGACGACGTGATCGACGAGGCGGAGACCCGTCGGGGGGTCCCGTCGGTGAACGCCCGCTGGTCGAACATCGTGGCGATCCTGGCCGGCGACTACCTGCTGGCCCGGGCGTCGGCGTTGGCGGCGTCGCTGGGGGCGCCGGTGGCGGGGCTGCTGGCGGCGACGATCGGGGAGCTGTGCCGGGGCCAGGTCCTGGAGCTGCAGCACCTGTTCGATGTGCGCCGCTCCGAGGAGGACTACGCGACGGCGATCGAAGGCAAGACGGCGTCGCTGTTCGCGACGGCGTGTCGCATCGGGGGGATGGTGAGCGCCGTCGACGAGCCGACGTTGGATGCCCTGACCCGGTTCGGCACCCATCTGGGGCTGTGCTTCCAGATCGTGGACGACTGCTTGGACCTGACCGCGACGGAGTTCACGTTGGGCAAGCCCGCGGGGCAGGACCTGGTGGAGGGCATCTACACGCTGCCGGTGATCTACGCCCTGGCCGACGACCCCGGGTTGGGCGACCGGCTGGGCGCGCCCCTCGACGGGGAGCGGCTGGCCGACGTCCGGGCCCGCGCCGCCGCGAACGGCGCGGTCGACGCCGCGCTGGCCGTCGCCCGCGACCATGCCACGAAGGCGGAGGAGGCACTGGCCGGTGCCGACACGCTCGACGCCGCGGTGTGCGAGTCGTTGCGCCAGCTCGTCGACGGGCTCGTGACGCGCCAGAGCTGACCGCCGGACGGGGCGTCAGGCAGCCTTGAGGCTGCCGGCCTCGACTTCGTCGAGGAACCCGATGATCGCCCGGTTGAACGCGTTCGGGGCTTCGGCCATGAGCGCATGTCCGACGCCGCGCACCTCGAGCAGTCGCGCGCCGGTGATCAGCTCCGCGAGCTCTTCGGCGTCGCCGAGGGGGGTGAGGAGGTCTTGGGAGCCGGTGATCACGAGCGTCGGCGCGCGCACGTTGACGAGCTCGAAGCGCAGCTGGTCCGACGCCGCGAGGATGGCCTGCACCTGCGCGGCGAAGTTCTCCGGCGGGGCTTGCTGCAGGATGCGCGCCATGAGGTTGAGCCACATCCCGAGCCGGCGGTGGAGTCGGGGACCGATGAGCCAGCGCAGGCCCTCCCCGCCGAGGGCGCCCATGCCGTCGGCGAGGACCGCGGCGGCCCAGTCCTCGAACAGCTCGCGGCGCCACTCGTGGTGGCGACACGCGGTGCACGACAGCACGAGGGAGCGGACCCGCTCGGGATGTCGGACCGCGAGGATCTGGGCCAAGACGCCGCCCATCGAGGCGCCCATCACGTGGGCGTCGGCGACGCCGGCATCGTCGAGGACCGCGACCGCGTCGTCCGCCATCTGCTCGAGCGAGAGCGGGTGGGGAGCGGCGGCGCTGCCCCCGACGCCGCGGTTGTCCACCGCGTAGCAGCGGAAGCGGCGGCTGAGCGGGAACCGCTGCAGCGCCCAGCCCCGCGAGTCCACGCCCAGTCCTTGCAGCAGGAGCACCGGCGCGGCGTCGCGTTGCCCGAAGCTCTGGTAGGCGATGGGCACGCCGTCGTCGGCGACCGCGACGTTCATGCCCGGTCCTCGAGGAGGGCCTCGACGTGGGTCTGGACTTCGTCGGCGAGCTCGGCCGCGGCGAGCTGGTCGTCGGGCCCGGTCCCGACCGGTGGGAACAGCGGGGTTCCGAAGCGGACCCGCCACGGCCGGGTGGGCATCCCGAACGGGAAGCCGGGCTGGACCGCGACCGGCAGGACCGGGAAGCCGAGGGTGGCGACGAGGAGCGCCCGGGGGGGCTCGCCGGGACCGGACCGGAACCACGTCGGAGCGAGGGGCGCAGCGGCGATACGTCCGGCGCGCAGCAGCGCGGCGACGTCGTCGGGGCGGTACCCGAGGGCGCCGAGCTTGCGGAGCGCATCGCCGAGCACCGGGACTTCGGGGGCACCGACGACGCGGGTGCGCCGGCCGCAGGCGGCGCGCACGGCCCGCACGACCGCGAGCGGCTCGAGGAACCCGAGCCCCCGGTTGGCGATGAGCAGCGCCGGACCGGACCGGGGGACGCGCTCGCCGTGCTCGACCGTGACCCGGAGCGGCGCGACGCCGGCCGCGAGGTCCATGAGGTGCGGGTCGGCGCCGAACTCGTCGACGGCGTACTGGCCGCGCAGGCGTCGGCGCAGCGCGGCCGCCAGCGAGTCGGTCGCGAGGACCCGGTCGGTGTCGATTCCGTAGTTGGGGACCGCGGTCACGCGACCCTCCGGACGGGTTCGAGCCGCAGCACCGTCGCCCATTCGTACAGGTCGACGAGCACGTCCTGGGTGGGGTGCATCGATCCGAGACCGAGCTCGGCGACGGCGCGGGCTCCGTCGCCGCACCGGCCGTGCCGGAGGAGCTCGATGACATGGGACGGGATGGGCGCGCCGGCCAGCTCCGAGACCTCGGCCGCGAGCTGCCAGCCGAACCCGAGGACGGGGATCGGGATCCGGCCGCCGAGGCGGACGGCCTGCCAGGGGCTGGAGGCGCCGGACCCGACCACGTTCAACGGGCCTTCGAAGCCGCGCACCAGCATCTCGACCATCGCCCGCGCCGCGTCGTCTTGGTGCAGGAGCGAGAACGACGGGTCGGCGAGCGCGGGGACGGGAACGGCGGGGAGACGCAGCACCCGACCGAGCGGGCTCGGGATGTGGGACCCGGCGACCACGGCGTAGCGCAACGCGCCGACCTTCACGTCGTGACGGCGGCCGAGGCCGAACGCGAGCCGCTCCACCTCGAGGCAGGTGCGGCCGTACGCGGTGGTGGGCGCGAGGGGGGCTTCCTCGTCAGGGACGAGGGGATGACCCCGGCCGCGGCCGTAGACCTCGAGGCCGCTGCGCACCACGATGCGTCCGAGGTGCCCGGCGCGTTGCGCCGCGCCGAGGGCGTTGACGGTGCACGCCTCGGTGCTCGCCGCGGCCTCGCGCGGACCCATCCGGGAGTGGGGTTCGTAGACGCCGAAGTGGGCGACCGCGTCCGGTGCGAAGTCGGCGACGAACCCGGTGAGGCGGTCGCGGTCCCGGGGGTGGATCCGCTTGAACGTGGCGCGTCGGAGCCGACGGCGGGGCGGCATGAAGTCGAAGCCCGCGACCTCGTCGACCTCGGCTCGATCCTCGAGCATCTGGGCCACGCGAGTCCCGAGCTCCCCGCCCATGCCGGTGACCAGCACGCGCATCAGCTGTCCCCCCCTTCGTCGCCAGTCTCGCCTGCTTCGGGACGCAGGTGGGGGAACAAGATGACCTCCCGGATGCTGGTGACGCCAGCCACCAGCATGACCAGCCGGTCCACCCCGATCCCAACTCCGCCCGTCGGTGGGAGCCCGTACTCGAGGGCCCGGAGGTAATCCTCGTCGACACCGTGGGCCTCGTCGTCACCACCGGCGGCGAGACGGGCCTGGGCCTCGAACTGCTCCCGCTGGTCGATGGGGTCGTTGAGCTCGCTGAAGGCGTTGGCGAGCTCGCGGCCGAGGACGACGACCTCGAATCGTTCGACGAGGGCCGGGTCGTCGGCTCGGCGGCGCGCCAGCGGCGAGACCTCCCGGGGGTAGTCGATGACGAACACCGGCCCCACGAGGTGGGGTTCCACGGTCTTCTCGTAGAGCTCCAGGACCAGCTTGCCGCCACCCCACTGCGGGTCATGGGGGACGCCGAGGCGGTCACAGACCGAGGCGAGGTCCGCGACGGGCATGGCGGGGTGCACGGACTCGCCGGTGTGCTCCCGGATGAGCTCGAGCAGGGGCCGGCGAGGCCACGGGGGTGCGAGGTCGATCGGTTGCCCGTCGACGGTGACGGTGCTGCTGCCGGTGGCGGCGCGGGCGCAGTGGGCGACGAGCGTCTCGGTGAGGGACGCCATGTCGGTGTAGTCGGCGAACGCCTGGTAGCACTCGAGCATCGTGAACTCGGGGTTGTGGCGGGTGGAGAGACCTTCGTTGCGGAAGACACGCCCGATCTCGAAGACGCGTTCGTAGCCGGCGACGATGAGGCGCTTGAGGTGCAGCTCGAGCGCGACGCGGAGGCTGAGCGGTATATCAAGCGCGTTGTGGAACGTCTCGAACGGTCGCGCCGTGGCGCCGCCGGGCTGGGTGTGGAGGACGGGGGTCTCGACCTCGATGAACCCGCGTTCGAAGAGGAAGGCCCGGATGGCGGCGATCACCGCGAACCGGATCGCGAAGACCCGGCGGGCGTCGTCGTTGGCGATGAGATCGACGTAGCGCATCCGGAACCGGGTGTCGACGTCGGTGAGGCCGTGCCATTTGCCCGGGAGGGGCCGCAACGCCTTGGCGAGCAGCTCGAACGACTGGACCTTGACCGACAGCTCCCCGCGTTTGGTCTTCATGACGACACCCTCGGCGCCGACCCAGTCGCCGAGGTCGAGGTCGTCGAACGCCGCGTGCGTGTCGTCGCCGATGACGTTCTGGGAGACGAAGAGCTGAACCGTGCCGGTCCCGTCGCGCAGCGTCGCGAACGTGAGCTTGCCTTGACGGCGGAGCAGCATGATCCGACCCGCGACGCGGACGACCTCGGTGGTCTCGGCGCCGGGTTCGAGGTGAGCCCACTGGTCGTGGACCTCGGCCGCGGTGTGGGTCCGGTCGAAGCGCACCGGGTACGGGTCGGTGCCGGCGACGCGGAGAGCATCGACCTTGGCCAGGCGCCGGTCGCGCTCGTCGCCGGCGCGTCCTTCGTCAGCCATGCCCGGGGACCCGTTCGACGGGACCGCGGGTGCGGCCGCTCATCGGTTGCGCTCGAAGACGATCCGCAACCCGGCGAGGGTGAGCCACGGCTCGTAGTGCTGCACGGTGCGGGAGTGGGTGATGATCGGTTCGGCGAGGCCGCCGGTGGCGACGACAGCGCAGTCGCCGAGCTCGGCTTGGAAGCGGTCGACGAGGGCGTCGACCTGGCCGCTGTACCCGTAGACGCAGCCGGACTGGATCGACTCGACGGTGGACTTGCCGATGACATGACGGGGCGCGACGAGCTCGACGCGGCCGAGGGCCGCGGCCCGCTCGAAGAGCGCGTTCATGGAGATCTCGATGCCGGGGAAGATCGCGCCGCCGAGGTACTCGCCCTTCTCGCTGATGGCCTCGATGGTGTTGGCGGTCCCGAAGTCGACGACGATCGACGGTCCCCCGTAGAGGTCATAGGCGGCGACGGCGTTGGCGATGCGGTCGGCGCCGACCTCTTTGGGGTTGTCGTAGAGGATCGGCATCCCGGTGCGGACCCCGGGGCCGAGGACCAGGGCCGTCATCCCGAAGTACCGGGCGGTCATCTCGCGCAGCTCGGCGGTGACCCTGGGGACGCCGGAGGAGATCACGACCCCGTCGATGGGGACGTCGTCGACGTCGGTGGCGCCGGCGCGGGTCCGGGGGGTGGGCACGCCGGTGGGATCGACGAGGAAGGGGCGGAACCCGTGGAAGGCGAGGAACTGCTGGATCATCAGCGCCAGCTCGTCGGCGGTCCGCTCGGCGACGGTGGCGATGCGCCAGTGGTCGGCGAGTCGCTTGCCGTCGAAGAGGCCGATGACGGTCTGGGTGTTGCCGGAGTCGATGGCGAGGAGCATCAGCGGGTGTCGGGGGCGTGGAGGTCGAGGCCGAGGTCGAGCGCGGGCGCGGACTGGGTGATGACGCTGGTGGAGAGCAGGTCGGCGCCGGTCGACGCGTACGCGGCGACGGTGTCGAGGGTGATGCCGCCCGAGACCTCGACCGGGAGGTCGGGACGGGGGCCGGCGCGCACCGCCGCGACGCAGGCGCGGGCCTCGTCGGGAGCGAGGTTGTCGAGCATGACCAGGTCGGCGCCGGCGGCGACGGCGGCGTGCACCTGGACGAGCTGTTCGCATTCGACTTCGATCCCGCGACCGGGCCAGCGGTCCCGGGCCTCCCGGACCGCGGCGTCGATGCTGAGCCCGGTGAGGTGGTTGTCCTTGATCAGGACCATGTCGGAGAGGTTGCCGCGATGGTTGACGCCCCCACCGGCGCGCACCGCGGCTTTCTCGAGGGCGCGCAGACCCGGTGTGGTCTTGCGGGTGTCCCAGATCCGGATCTGGTCGTCGGCCGCGGCGACGAACCGTCGGGTGAGGGTGGCAACGCCGGAGAGGTGGCACAGGAAGTTCAGCGCGGTGCGCTCACCGGTGAGGATGCTTCGCATCGGCCCGGCGACGGTGGCGACCACGGTGTCGGGCCGGACCGGGCATCCGTCGACGAGGGTCCAGCGCACGTCGACGGCGGGGTCAAGCTGGGCCCAGGTCTCGGTGGCGCAGGCCTGACCGGCGAGCACGCCGTCGGCACGGGCGGTGATGGCACCGGTCGCGTGCGCGTCGTCGGGGATGAGCGCGCCGGTGAGGTCCCCGAGGGGTCCGAGGTCCTCGCTGATCGCGCGCGCCACGGCGTCGCGGACCAGGTGGCGGGGTGGGCCGAGGTCGGTCACGGCGTGGCGACGAACTCGGGCAGGCGAACGAAGCGCGGGGTCGCGGTGTTGGCGAACACGAACCGGCCCAACAGGCCCGGCACCGCGTCGGGGTAGTCGAGGCGGGTGTGGGTCCCTCGCGATTCCTCTCGGGCGAGCGCGGCGTGGACCAAGGCCCGGCTGACGGTGAGGAGGTTGTCGACCTCGCGGTCCGAGGTGCGCATCGCCTCCAACGCCGCCGCGGCCCGCTCCAGGCTGGCGGCGTCGCGCAGCACCCCGGCGTCGCGGGTCATGACGTGCTGGAGCGCCTGGCGTTGATCCGGGCCCGGCAGGGCCGGGTCGGGGGGACGATCGGGCCCGGCCGGGGCGACGAGGGGGGGGTCGATGCCGCGCAGGACGCCGGTCTCGTCGGGACGGTCCTTGCCGGTGAGGATGGCGTCGACGCAGCGGCTGCCGAACACCAGCCCGTCGAGCAGCGAGTTCGAGGCCAGCCGGTTGGCGCCGTGGACCCCGGAGCAGGCCACCTCGCCGCAGGCCCAGAGGCCCGGAAGGGTGGTGGCGCCGTCGAGGTCGGCGCACACGCCGCCCGAGAGGTAGTGGGCCGCGGGCGCGACCGGCAGCCAGTCACGGGTTGGGTCGAGGCCCACCGACCGGCAGGCCCGCCAGATGGTGGGGAACCGGCTCGGGAAGTCGGGGATCGCCGTGGCGTCGAGCCAGAGGTGCTCGAGGCCCCGTTCGTTGAGCCGGCGGGTGATGGCCCGGGCGACGACGTCGCGGGGCGCGAGGTCGCCTCGGGGGTGCTCGGCGGCCATGAAGGCCAGGCCGTGGTCGTCGCGCAGGACCGCGCCTTCGCCGCGGAGGGCCTCGGACAGCAGCGGCCGGGGCATCGACGGGTGGTCGAGCGCGGTCGGGTGGAACTGCATGAACTCGACGTCGGCGATCGCGACACCGGCCCGGTGGGCCATCGCGATGCCGTCGCCGGTGGAGAGAACCGGGTTGGTGGTGACGGCGAAGCACTGGCCGGCGCCGCCGGTGGCGAGGACGACGTGGCGGGCCCGCAGCTCGTGTTGCACCCCGTGCGGGTCGAGGGTTCGGACCCCTACCGCACGACCGGCGGCGACGAGCAGGTCGAGCGCGAACCATCCTTCGTGGACGCGGGCCGCGGTCTCGTGCACCGCGGTGACGAGGGCCCGTTGGATCTCGGCGCCGGTCGCGTCCCCTCCGGCGTGCACGATCCGCGCGACGGAGTGGCCACCCTCGCGGGCGTACGTCAGGTCGTCATCGGAGCCGCGGTCGAACTCGGCGCCGAGCCCGATGAGCTCCCGGACCCGTTCCGGTCCTTCGGTGACGAGGATCCGGACCGCGTCGACGTCGCAGAGCCCCGCGCCGGCAGAGATGGTGTCCGACAGGTGCAGCTCCGGGGAATCGATGTCGTCCTCGAGGGCCGCCGCGACACCACCTTGGGCGTACTGGGTCGCCGAGGACGCGAGCGCGCCCTTGGTGAGGACCGCAACCGAGCAGCCGGCGCGCGCGGCTCGGATCGCCGCGGAGAGGCCCGCGACCCCGCTGCCCAGCACGAGCAGGTCGACGCTGGGGCTCTCGGGCATGGCCGCCGAGCCTACGACGCGCGCTCCGCGGCCTCTCCGGCGACCGCTGAGAGGGTGGGGACGACGATGTGGTTGCGCTCGTCGACGTGGACGACCTTCGGCTCGTAGCGGGCCAGCTCGGCTTCGTCGTAGGTGGCGTAGCTGATGACGATGACCCGATCGCCGGTGTGGACGAGGCGGGCGGCGGCGCCGTTGAGGATGACGTCGCCGGGGCCGCCGCGGATCGCGTAGGTCTCGAAGCGGGCGCCGTTGTCGAGGTCGAGCACGTGGACCTGCTCGTGCTCGAGGATGTCGGCCGCGGTCATCAGGGTCTCGTCGAGGGTGATCGACCCGACGTAGTTGAGATCGGCACCGGTGACGGTGGCGCGGTGGATCTTGGACTTCATCATCGTCCGCTGCATCACGCGGTCTGCTCCTCCGCGACGACGCCGAGGTCGGTCTCCACCTCGGCGCCGACCGCTGTGATCGTCAGGTTGTCGATGAGCCGAGCCCGGCCCACGAAGGCGGCCACGGCCAGCACCAGCTCGCCGTCCACCTGGGCAACGGGGTGCATGGTGTGAGCGTCGACGAGCTGGGCGTAGTCGAGCCGGACCCGGGGCTCGGACCGGATGGTGGACTGGGCGACCGCCTCGAGGGTGGCACCGTCACGCTCACCGGCGCGGATGGCGTCGGCGGCCGCGGTCAGCGCCCGCCACAGCACGGTGGCGGCGTCGCGTTCGTCGGGAGGGAGGTAGGCGTTGCGGCTCGAGCGGGCCAGCCCGTCGGGTTCGCGCACCAGGGGGCAGCCGATCACGGCGACGGGAAGGTTGAGGTCGTCGACGAGGCGGCGGATCACTGCGAGCTGTTGCGCGTCCTTGCGCCCGAAGTAGGCGCGGCACGGCCCGACGATCGAGAACAGCTTGGTGACGACGGTGGCGACGCCGTCGAAGTGGGTGGGACGGCTGGCGCCGCAGAGTCGGTCGGTGAGCCCGTCGACGTGGACCGTCGTGCGGGGCGGGTCGGGGTACATCTCGGTGACCGACGGGACGAACAGGACGTCGACGCCTTCGGCGGCCGCGGCCGCGGCGTCCCCGTCGAGGTCGCGCGGGTATCCGTCGAGGTCCTCGTCCGGTCCGAACTGGGTGGGGTTCACGAAGAGGCTGACGACGACGAGGTCCGCTTCGGCGCGAGCGGCGCGCATGAGGGAACGGTGCCCGTCGTGGAAGAACCCCATCGTGGGGACGAGCGCCACGGTCCCACCGCCCCGGCGGGTGTCGTCACACCGGCGGCGAACCTCGGTGATCGTGGGCACGGTGATCACGCCAGCACCTCGCGCCAGGCGGCGTCGTCGCGCCCGGCGAGCCGGCGGGCCGAGTCGGCCAGCGCCTGGTACGCGCGGTGCTCGTCGTCGGCGATGACAGCCAGGTGTCGGGACACGGTGGCGATGTCGCCGCGGGCGACGGGTCCGGTCAGGGCGGCAGCGGGACCGAGGTCGAAGACGTGGTCGACGGTGGCGCGCACGAGGGGCTCGAACGCGGCGAGCGGCACCCCGGCGTGGTCGGCGAGCCGTTCGACCTGCCC
>DAIMHT010000003.1:0-12487 GCA_036723155.1 Actinomycetota bacterium | reverse complement strand
GGTCGCGGCGGTGGCGTCGAGGGCGGCGTCGGGGGTCGCGATGACGACCAGCTGCGCCTGGCGGCCGGCGTCGGCGACGGTCGTGGCGGCGGCGTCGTACCGGGCCGCGGCGGCACGGGTCGACGGCGCGTCGGGGCTTCGGCCGGCGACGGCGACGCAGCGGTGCCCGGCCGCGACGAGCCCGTCGGCGACGGCGGTCCCGGCCCGGCCTGGGCCGACGAGCGCGAAGGCGCTCGCTGTCGTCTCGTCCATGCGTCCGACCTCTCGATCCAGCCCCCGGGTGGGGTGCCGGTCGACTACGGCACCTCCAAGACTAGATCGGTGCGGCGAACGCCGGGCCACCCCCCGGGGGGCCGGGGGCCGCCGGGGCCGGCGTCGAGGTCGGCGAGGGGGGCCAGGACGAAGCCCCGCTCGGCGATGCGGGGGTGGGGGACGTCGAGGTCGTCGTCGTGGACCTCCTCGTCGGCGACGAGGAGCACGTCGACGTCGAGGGTCCGGGGACCCCACCGCTCCGCCCGGACGCGGTCGGCGTCGCGTTCGAGGCGTTGCGCCACACCGAGGAGCTCCCGGGCGCTCAGCGCGGTGCTGACGGCGACGGCGGCGTTGAGGTAGTCGGGCTGGGGGGGCCCACCGACGGGGGCGGTCTCGTAGACCGCGGAGACCGCGACGACGGTGACCCCGGGGGTGGCGGCCAGGCCCCGCACCGCGCCCTGGAGGTGTGCGGCCCGGTCGCCGAGGTTGGAGCCGATCCCCAGGTACGCGAGGCGCGTCACCGCTCGATTCGGACCGCGACGGTGTCGACCATGGCCCGCACCGGCGGGTGCAGCTTGCGGACGGTGACGGTCACCGCGAGCACCCGCTCGTCGACGCGGCACACCTCGGCGATGCGGGTCGCGAGCCGCTCGAGGAGCTGGTAGCGCTCGGAGCGCACGACGCGGCTGACCGCCTCGGCGACGGCGGAGTAGTCGACCGTGTCGTCGAGTCCGTCGCTCTCACCGGCCGCGGTGGCGTCGAGGCTGAGCTCGACGTCGACCTCGAACGGTTGGGGTCGGGTCTGCTCCTCCGCGAGCACGCCATGCACGCCGAGCTCTCGGAGCCCCGCGATGACGATGCGGTCCACCGGGGGGTCAGCCCCCGGGGGCGCCCGCGCCGGCGAGGCCCTCGTCGATCGTGGCGGCCACGACCTCGCGGCCGGGGGCGCCGAGCTGACGTCCGGTGAGCTTCTCGATGAGCACGGTGGCGTGCGAGCCGTCGCTCACGACGCCGGCGAAGAGCAGGTAGCCGGTGAGGACGCCGAGGAGCCGTTCGCCGAACTCCTCGTGGTGGATGAGGACTCGCTCGTTGGGGTCGTCGAGCCATTTCTTCAAGGTCGTGTAGATGACCAGCAGCTGGTACGGCCACTCGTCGTGGCGACCGAGCGGCAGGTGCTCGTACGCGATGCCGGCCTCGTCGTAGGCATGCAGGTTGTGCTGGGACTCGAGCATCGAGAGGACATGGGTGAAGCCGTTCCCGGCGAGCCAGATCAGCTCCTCTTGGCGCCGGACCTTGCGGTGGTTGCGGGCGAACCCTCCGGGCCGCTCGGACGCCGCGAGCCGGTCCTTGATCACCCAGGTGAAGCCGCGCGGCTCGAGGCCCTGCGCCCAGCGGCCGCGCATCAGGCCGCGGCCTCGTCGATCGCGGTGAGGAGCGCGACGGCGCGCGCTGCCGGTCGCGCCGCGTGGACCCGCAGGATGCGGGCCCCGTGATCGATCGCCCATACGACCGTGGCCAGGGTGGCGTCGTCCCGGGCGTCGAGATCGGCGGGGTCGTCGCGGGCGGCGGCGTGGAGCAGCTCGCCGAGGAACCGCTTGCGGGACGTGCCGACGAGGACCGGGACCTCGACCCGGTCGCACAACTCGCGGAGCCGGGCCAGAAGCGCCAGGTTGTGGGTCGGCGTCTTGCCGAACCCGATGCCGGGATCGGCGGCCAACGCCGCGTCGGGGACGCCGACGCCGCGGGCGGTGTCGAGACGGTCGACGAGGAAGTCGCCGACCTCGGTGACGACGTCGGCGTAGCGGGGATCGTGCTGCATGGTGCGGGGCTCGCCGAGCATGTGCATGGCGACGTAGCCCGCGCCGCGGTCGGCGACGACCTCGAGGAGCGCGGGGTGGAACCGGCCCGCGGAGACGTCGTTGACGACGACGGCGCCGGCGTCGAGGGCGGCGGCGGCCACGGTCGGCTTGGTGGTGTCGACGCTGACCGGCACGCCGGTCTCCCCGGCGAGACGCTCGACGACGGGAACGACGCGGCGGCGTTCCTCGGCCTCGTCGACGGGGTCCGCTCCGGGGCGAGTCGATTCGCCGCCGACATCGAGGACGGTGGCGCCCGCGGCGGCGAGCGCGTGGCCGTGCGCCACGGCGGCGTCCTCGTCGAGGTATCGGCCTCCGTCGGAGAACGAGTCGGGGGTGACGTTGACGATTCCCATCACCGCGGGGCGTTCCCCGCACAGACTCGCCCAGGTGAACACGGCCGGATCGTACTGGCGCCCGGGTGGGCCTGCGCCCGGCGTGGTGGGGACGCTGGGTGCGCCCACGGTGCGGAACCGGCGACGCCCGGCCCGTCTCGAGGCGGGGGCCGCAGGGTCAGCGCCGGTAGCCGGGCGCGGTGATGAGGCTCAACGCCTCCGAGCGGGTGGCGGCGTTGGTCTTGAACAGGCCCCGCACCGCGGAGGTGAGGGTCAACGCGCCCGGTTTCTTCACGCCTCGCATCGACATGCAGAGATGCTCGGCTTCCATCATCACGAGCACCCCGTCGGGTTTGAGGACCTCGACGAGCGCGTCGGCGATCTGGGTGGTGAGCCGCTCTTGGACCTGGGGTCGGCGGGCGTAGCCCTCGACGAGGCGGGCGATCTTCGAGAGCCCGGTGATCCGCCCGTCGGGGCCGGGGATGTACGCGACGTGGGCCCGGCCGGCGAACGGCACGAGATGGTGCTCGCAGACGCCGTAGAGGGGGATGTCGCGGACGAGGACCATCTCGTCGTGGTCGGCTTCGAACGTCACCGAGAGATGCTGGGCGGGGTCTTCACCCAAGCCGCGGAAGATCTCGGCGTACATGCGCGCCACCCGCTCCGGGGTGTGTTGCAGCCCGTCGCGATCGGGGTCCTCGCCGATGGCTTCGAGGATCTCCCGGACCGCCTTCTCGATGCGGCCGATGTCGACGCCGGCCCCGTTCGTCGGTTCGCTCATCGTCCCGGCCTCCGGTTCGGGGGTGTGGTCTCGGACGCCGCGGCGGCGCTCGGCCGTCCGAGCCCCGCCCCTTCGAAGGGCTCGACCGGCGAGAAGATCTCCTTCACCTGCTCGACGTCACAGGTCTCCCGCTCGACCAGCTCGGCCGCGAGCCGGTCGAGCACCGCCCGGTTGGTCTGGATGATCTCGCGGGCGACGGCGTGGGCGTGCTCGACGAGGCGGTGGACCTCGGCGTCGATCCGGGCCGCGACGTCGTCGGAGTAGTCGGGCGTGCTGGCGAAGTCCCGACCCAAGAAGACCTCACCTTGGGGCTGGCCGAGCCGGAGCGGGCCGAGCTCGTCGCTCATGCCGAACTCGGTGACCATCTGACGGGCGATGGTCGTGGCCTTGTCGATGTCGTTCTGCGCTCCGGTCGTGGGGTCCTCGAAGACGAGCTCCTCGGCGCTGCGGCCGCCGAGCAGCATGGCCAGCTCGTCGCTCAGCTCGTCGCGTGTGACGAGGAACTTGTCTTCGGTGGGGAGAGTGAGGGTGTAGCCGAGGGCGCGACCTCTCGGGATGATCGAGACCTTGTGCACCGGGTCGGTGTTCGGCAACGCGTGCGCGACGAGGGCGTGGCCGCCCTCGTGGTAGGCGATGATGCGCCGCTCCCGGTCGGAGATGACGCGGCTGCGCCGTTCGGGGCCGGCCATCACCCGCTCGGTTGCCTCTTCGAGCTGGGGGAGGCCGATGAGCTTGAGGTTGTGGCGGGCCGAGAGCAACGCGGCTTCGTTGAGGAGGTTGGCGAGGTCGGCGCCGGTGAAGCCGGGGGTTCGCCGGGCGATCAACGCCAGGTCGACGCCGGGGGCGATGGGCTTCTCGTCGGCGTGGACGGCGAGGATCGCCTTGCGGCCCGCGAGGTCGGGACGGTCGACGACGATCTGGCGGTCGAAGCGGCCGGGGCGGAGCAGCGCCGGGTCGAGGATGTCGGGCCGGTTCGTCGACGCGAGCAGGATGACGCCGCTGCGCTGGTCGAAGCCGTCCATCTCGACGAGGAGCTGGTTGAGGGTCTGCTCCCGCTCGTCGTGGCCGCCGCCGACGCCGGCGCCGCGGTGGCGGCCCACGGCGTCGATCTCGTCGACGAAGACGATCGCCGGTGCGGCCGCCTTGGCCTGCTCGAAGAGGTCCCGGACCCGGGATGCGCCGACGCCGACGAACATCTCGACGAAATCGGATCCGCTGATGGAAAAGAACGGCACCCCGGCCTCGCCGGCCACGGCGCGGGCCAGCAGCGTCTTGCCGGTGCCGGGCGGCCCGTAGAGGAGGACCCCTTTCGGGATCTTGGCGCCCATCTCCCGGAACCGGGCCGGGTCTTCGAGGAACTCCTCGATCTCGCGCAGCTCGGCGACGGCCTCGTCGAGGCCGGCGACGTCGGCGAAGGTGATGGTCGGCTGGTCCTTGGAGAGCGGCTTGGCTTTGGCTCGCCCGAAGCTGCTGAGCCCGCGGCCGCCGCCCTGGACACTGCGCAACAAGAAGAGGACGACGCCGAGGATGAGGACGAACGGCAAGATGGTGACGAGCGCCCCGATCCAGGGGCTGCTCTGCTGGCCATCGACGCGGAACCCACCGACGTGCGCGGCGACGATCTCCTTGGTGACCGTGTCGGTGTATCCGGCGGGGAAGCGCACCGAGTAGGCGGTGCCGTTGGCCAGGGTCCCTTGGAGGACGTGGTCCTTGTCGAGCAGCGTCGCCTGCCGCACCTGCCCGTGGGTCAGTCGGTCCCGGAACTGGGTCAGGGACAGGTCGGTGCGTGCGGTCCCGCCGGACAGGAAGTGGAGCGCGGCGAAGCCGGCGACCACTGCGACGACGAGGAACGCCAGGAGGGGGCGGCGAAGCTTGCTCAGAGTCCGCCCAGGTTACGTGGGATCAGGTCCCAGGTATTCATGGACTTGGGGCACGTTCCGGTACCGCTCGTTGACGTCGAGCCCGTACCCGACGACGAACGCGGGCGGGATCCGAAACCCGACATAGCGCAGATTCAGGTCGACCTTCTGCAGGCCCTCTTTGAGGAGGAGCGCGCACACCCCGAGGGAGCTGGGGGCCCGGGCGGCGAGGTTCTTGCGCAGGTACTGCAGCGTCAGCCCGGAATCCACGATGTCCTCGACGATCAGGACGTCACGGCCGGTCAGGTCCAGGTCGAGGTCCTTTTGGATCCGCACGACGCCGCTGGTTCGGGTCGCGGACCCGTACGAGGAGACGGCCATGAAGTCGAACTCGACCGGGAGGTCGATGGCGCGGGCGAGGTCGCTCATGAACATGCAGGCGCCCTTGAGGACCCCGACGAGCAGCGGTGCCCGGTCCGCGTAGTCGGCCGTGATCTCCTTGCCGAGCGCGGCGACCCGAGCCTGCAGCTCGTCCTCGCTGACCACGACCCGGCCGAGGTAGGGGTCCCGCCGGATACCGGGCGGAACGGCCTCGCTCACGGCAGGACCGTACCGCGCTCGACCTCGAGGCGGCCCTGATGACGGGCCACGCGTCGCCCGCCGGCCACCTCGGCGGCGCGGCGCTCCCCGCTCGCGACGGCGAGCACCCGGTCGATGTCCCCCAGCGACGGCGGCGGCGACCCCAGCCAGCAGCGGACCGCCCGCCGGGCCAGCACCGAGGGGAGCGCGACGAGCGCGGCCGCGACGGCAGTCCCGTCGGGCCAGGCGGCGCGCGCCAGCTCGTCGAGGAAGTCGGACTCGGCGCGCAGCACCTCGGCCTGACGGGCCAGCACCGGGACGAGATCACGGTCGGCACCGGCGCTGAGGCGGGGCAGCACGTCGTGGCGGATCCAGTTGCGGCGCAGACGAGTGTCGTCGTTCGTCGGGTCGCGCACCGGCACGAACCCGAGCTCGGCGCAGAGCGCCTCGGTCTCGGCTCGACGGACGCCGAGCAGCGGGCGGACCAGGTTCCCCCGGCGCGGCGGCATCGCCCCCAGACCCGCGCTCGCGCTCCCGCGCAGCAGGTTCAACACCACCGTCTCGGCCTGATCGTCGGCGGTGTGCCCGGTCAGGATCGCCGACGCGCCCACGATGAGACGGGCCCGCTCCAGGGCCTCGTACCGCGCCGCGCGGGCCCGGGCCTCCAGGTTCGGTCCCGGTGAGACCGGGGCGGTCTCGGCGACGCAGCGCACCCCGAGGCGCGAGGCGTGCTCGGCGACGACTTCAGCCTCGGCCGCGCTGCCCGGGCGCAGGCCGTGGTCGACGTGCACCGCCACCGGGTCGAGCCCGGCGTCGTGAATGACGGCGAGCAGCGACAGCGAGTCGGGTCCACCGGAGCACGCGACCACCACCGGTCCCGCGACCGCGTCCAGGCCGACCAGGCGCGCTCGGAGGTCGGCGAGCAGCAAGCCGCTCAGAGCGCCGGCGCGGGCTCCCCGCGCTCGACGCGGGCGAGCCACTCGGTGGGACGAGTGAGCTCGTCCAGCACCGGCAGCCACTCCGGCCCCCGCCACGCGGCGTCGAGCGCGCGTGGCCCCGCCTCGCGCTCGATGGCTTCGACGAACTGCTCCCCGATCTCGTACTGGCGCATCTTGGCGTCGAGGCCGAGCACCCGATACAGCGCGCCGCTGAGACCCGCGGTCCGGCGCCGGGCACTGAGCACCCGCGCCATGCGGTCTTGACCGGCGACGTGCACTCGACCGAGCTCGTTCATGACCCGGTTGCCGTGCCCTTCCAGCACCGACATCAGCGCCTGGATGCGGGCCAGCACCTCCCGGTGCTCATCGGTGGCGAGCAGCGCGACCAGGCCGCCGTCGTCGAGCGGGTTGCGACCCTGGCGGATCTCGTCCGCGGCGCGGAGCAGCGACCGGACCAACGCCCGGGGGTCGGTGTCGACCATCCCCATCGCCCGGCCCACGAGGTCGAGGAAGTAGCCCCGCATCCAGGGGACGCCACAGAACTGGGCCCGATGGGTCACCTCATGGATCGCGACCCACCGCCGGAAGTCCTGGGGCCGGAACGCGAAGCGCTTCTCGAGACCGAGGACGTTGGGGCCCACGTAGTAGACGGCGTCGCCGTCGAACGCGTCGCCGTCGGTGTCGTCCGGTACGAGCAGGTCGTATTGGCCGAGGACCCGCTGCGCGAACCAGCCCAGGAGCACACCGAGCTCGGTGGCGGCGACGGAGCGGCCGATCGGGGCGATCGGGCTGCGCGCCATCCGGTCACCGAGCCGTTCGGTCAGCGGACCGAGGAGGCGGCGCATGGACGCGACGTTGACGTCGACCCAACCCGAGCGGTCCAGCACCGCGGCTCGCGCGGCGCCGTCGGCGCGCAGGCCGGTGTAGTCGGCGACCAGCTCTTCGGCCTGATGAGTGACCGCGGCGAAGTCGTCCCGAAGCGACGCCGCGAGATACGAGTCGCTCAGGGGATCACGACCGGCGATACGCCGAGCGACTCGCTGGGCGAGCGCCCAGTCGATCGGGTCCGGCGCCGGGGCCCGTTCCGCAGCGACCGCGGCGGCGGAAGTCAATCCTGGACCTTGCGGCCCCGGTACTTCGGGAGCAGCACCTTTTTGATGTATCCGCCCCACAGCGACAAGAGCATGCCGACGGCGCTCACCGTCAGGATCGGTGCGAGCCAGTAGTACCACATGTAGCCCGCGACGACCGGTGTCGACGCGCCCGCGGGTACGGCGAACCCGAGCAGTCCCACCGCGGTCAGCAGCACCAGTCGAACCGTCTTCACACCGGCCATCATACGGGCCGGGTCACCGCTCCTCTTCGACCCGGAGGCCGAGCGCGTCGGCGACCCGGCGCTTCAGATCCGGGGGGACCGTGTCGCGGCAGCGGGACGCGATGACCTGGCGCAGCTCGACCTCGAAGTCGAAGCCCTGCGCGCAGGGTGGACACCGGTCGAGGTGTCGGGTGATGACCCACCGCCGCCAGACGGTCAGCTCACCGTCTAGGTAGTGGTACATCCGATGGAACGCCTGTTCGCAATCCATCCTCGTGCCGGTCCTCAAACTTCCCCCTGTGCCGTCCCGGGCCCGAGTTAGGACCCACCGGCGGTCGCCGGTTCGGGGAGCAGCCCGCGTTCCTGGGCAAAACTCCACAACCGCTCTTGGAGCTGCTTTCTTCCGCGGTGCAGCCGGCTCATGACCGTCCCGATCGGGACGTCCATGATCTCGGCGATCTCCTTATACGAGAAGCCCTCGACGTCGGCGAGCAGCACCGCCATCCGGAACTGCTCCGGCAACGATTCGAGCGCCTCTTTGACCACAGCCTCCGGGATCGCCTCGAGGACCTCGGTCTCGGGGGTCCGCTCCGCCGCCGCGGCTTCGAGGCCGCCGAGGCGCCGATAGAGGTAGAAGTCCTCGGTGTCGTCGAGGTCGGTCTCCTCCGGACGGCGCTTCTTGGCCCGGTACGAGTTGATAAAGGTATTTGTCAGGATCTTGTAGAGCCAGGCCTTGAGGTTCGTGCCGTCCTTGAACCCGCCGAAGCCCCGATAGGCGCGCAGATACGTCTCTTGGACGAGGTCCTCGGCATCCGCCGGGTTGCGGGTCATCCGCAAGGCAGCCGAGTACAGCGCATCCATGTAGGGCATCGCGAGGTCGGCAAAACGGGCCTGATCGGCCATAGGCGCGGAGCATACGCCCGAGGTGCGACGAAACCATTCGGGTATCGAGAACAAATTCACCAACGGTCACTGGACGACCGCCCGGCACCGCTCTGGACCGGCCTCTCGGGCGGTTCGCCGGTCGTCGGCCGGACGACCTTTTAAGGTTTCAGTGCCGGGTCGTCGACACCCCCGGAAGGGCACAACCGGAGGACGGCATGCACCAACGACTCTCGGTCGCCGTCGTCGGCATCGTTCTCGCTGCGCTCCTCGCCGCGTGTCGACCGCCTCCGCCCCCACCTCCTCCTCCCCCACCACCCGGGCCGATGACCCTCGGGTGGAGCGCGCCCGGAGTGACCGGGCCAATCACTGCGGACGCGGCCGAGAACCTTGTGTGGGCGACGGGCAGCGGTTTCCTTTGGGGGCTCGACGCCACCACTGGCGCGGTCGCCAAGAAGTATTCGCTTTCGCTCGACAGCGCGCAGCACTTCCCGACACCCAAAGTCGTGAGCAACTGGGTCGTCATCGAGAAGAGCGGCCAAGAAGTGGCGGGCTTCCCGACACCAGCAAATCCGTCGGGCGTCGCATGGACGTCGGCGGTCCTCGACGGCGAGGTGCAGTCGGCTCCGGTGATCGTCGGGAACACTGTCGTCGTCGCCACGGAGCACGACTCCCTGTACGGGCTCGACCTCGCGACCGGGAACCACCTCTGGGGGCCGACCAGCATCGGCACCGCCGAGCCGCTCGCCGACATCCAGAACCTTGGCGGCGTCGCGGGCTGCGGGAACATCGACCCGCTCGGCGTGACCAGCAACCTCGGTTACGACCCGATCACCAGCAAGGTTTACGCGGTCGGTGAGCGCGAGACCGGGACCAACACCCCGCATCTCCCGGAGTTTGTGCTGGTCGCCGCTGATCCGGCCACCGGTGTCCTGTCCTTCCAGTCGACGAGCATCACGACTCCGCTGGGTACTGACATCCCTCGCCAACAGCAACGGGCCGGCCTGCTAGCCACGAACGGCAAGGTCTACGTCGGGTTCGGGGGGCTTGCCGGAGACTGCGGCACCTACCACGGTTATGTCGTCGCCGCGAGCGAGACGAACGGCAGCGTGGTCGGTAGCTTCCAGGTCGCCCCGGCGCCGAGCCGCGCCGGTGCTGTGTGGGGGACGTCCGGTCCGGTCGCCGACAGCGCGGGCAACGTGTACGCGACGACGGGCAACAGTTTCGGGGCGCCGAGTCCGCCCGCTACGGACTGGAGCGACGCTGTCGTGAAGCTGAACGCCAGCGCCGGACTGCTGGACTACTTCCAGCCCCCCCAGTGGCGGGCCGATAACAACTCCGATCTCGATCTCGGCTCGACCGGCCCTGTCCTAACTCCGTCGCAGACCCAGGTGTTCGTGATCGGCAAGCAGCACGACGCGTTTCTCCTCAACGTCAGCTCGCTCGGCGGAGCCGATCACAACACGCCGGTGGGGACGATCAACGCGTGTCCCTCCGGGATGGCGTTCGGCCAGAACGCGATGATCGGGTCGTCGGGGTACGTCGCGTGCTCATCCGGGTTGCGCCAGGTGCACCTCTCGTAGCGCCCGCGCACGTTTCTCAGCCGGCCTTCCAGGTCGGGGAGCGGCCCACGAACGCCAGCAGGCGATCTTGGGGACCGGTGATCTCGAAATCGGTGCGGACCGCGTCGTAGGGCCGCCCGGGCCCGCGCATCTCGGCTCGGATGAACGACCGCTCGGTCTCCAGCGCGAACTCGGCCAGATCGGCGGGCATGGTGGCGTCTTGGTGAGTGGCTTCGGCAACGTCCCAGCCGTGGATGAGGAGGTCGGCTTCGTGGATCGCGAGGGCGTCGCGCCCCGGCTGGTCGCCGAGCGGCATCGGGTAGATGCGGTCGAGCGCGCCGGGTGCCCTCCAGGTTTCGAGGCCGGCGCGCGCGGCGCGGTCGTACGACGCGAAGGGATCGTCGCCGATCAGGTCGGACAGCCCGCGCATGAGCTTCTCAATCGACTCGTTCGAGGCGAGGGCCTTGAAGTACCAGATCCCGGCGACGACGTGAGCGACGAGCGCGCGCAAGTTCCAGTCGCGACACGGCGTGGCGGCACCGAGATTGTCGGCTCGGACCCCGGCGATGCGCTGCCCGGTCCACACCAGGGTCTGCTCGTACGCGGTGAGGGCATCCATCACAGGCCGGCCCGGCGAGGTCCACCGGCAGACTGGTCCCAGCGAGGAGCGCTCATGCGGACCTGCCCATGGCGCGAATGTAGAGCCGGAAACGAAACCGGTCCTGGCTCCTGCCCTTGGGGCGGCGGCATGTTCTGGGCCCGATCGGGGAAGGCCACTGCTCATGCCCGAAGATCACCCGCGCTGCCTCGCGGAGAGGTACCGGCTCGACCGGCCGATCGGCCGCGGAGGGATGGGCGAGGTCTGGGCCGGCCACGACCTGCGCCTCGGCCGGCCGGTGGCGATCAAGCTGCTGCGCCCCGACATGGCCCAGGTCGCCGAGGCCCGGCTGCGGTTCGAGGCGGAGGCCACGGCGGCGGCGAAGCTCACCGACCCGCATGTGGTCGCGATCTTCGACACCGGTGAGGAGTCGGGTGTGCCCTACATCGTGATGGAGCTCCTCTCCGGGGAAACCCTCAACGATGAGCTGCGCCGGGGCCCGCTCGACGCGGGGGAGACGCGCCAGATCGCCGACCAGCTCCTCTCGGCGCTCGCCGTTGCGCATCAGGCTGGGATCGTGCATCGCGACGTCAAGCCCGGGAACGTGCTGCGCGCCGGACCTGACACGTGGAAGCTCGGGGACTTCGGGATCGCCAAGAGCTTGGAAGCTGCGACCGAGCTGACCATGACCGGGCTGGTGCCGGGCACACCCGCGTACGTGGCCCCCGAACGCCTCGACGGCAAGCCCGCCACTCCACGCGCCGACCTCTACTCCCTCGGTGTTGTGCTGTACGAGGCCTTGTCCGGCCGCCGCCCCTTCGCCGGCGATACCCCGCTCGCGGCGATGCACGCCATTCAGACCGCGGAACCGACCCCGCTCGAGCAACTGCGACCTGACCTGGATCCCGCGCTCACCGCCGCCGTGGCGCGCGCCATGCGGCGAGATCCTCGTCGTCGGTTCGCCAACGCCGCGGCGATGCGCGCGGCGCTCGTTCCCGACCGGACCGCAGCGCGCACGCAACCGATCGAGCCGGTCACCGAGCCGATCCGGCCTCCGGGACGTACTGGCACTCGGTCGGGCGGGACGCGGACCCTGGTTCGGCGGCCGCCGCCGGCCCGTCGGCGACCTCCCCGCTGGGGTTGGGCTGCGTTCGCCTTGGCCGCGGTGGTGCTCGTCGCGGTGGTCGTCGCCCTCGCGACGCGTCACAGCCCGACCGCGCCGGCGACCTCGACCACCGGCGCGACGGCCGTCACGAGTCCCGCGACGACGCTCCCGGGCCCGAGCCTGCCCTCGCCGCTGGCGAACGCGCTCCAGCGCCTCGATCAGACGGTGCGACCATGAGCCGACGGGTGGCGCGCGCTGGCGTGACTGGGTTGGCGATGGTGCTCGTCCTCGCCGGGTGCAGCGGTGGTGGGGGTGGTGTGAGCCTCTCCATGACCAGCGGCGCGGCCACCCGGCTCCGAACCGGCGTTGATGCGGTGCACGCCGCCGTCGCCAGCGGGGACCGAACCCAAGCCGTCCAGGCCCTC
>DAIMHT010000002.1:22375-29222 GCA_036723155.1 Actinomycetota bacterium | reverse complement strand
GTTGCCCCACACACGCTCTCCAGGCGTGCCGATTCGTCCGCTCTCGCATCCCTCCTGGAGGTCGGCATGCTACGCACCGGGGGTACGCTCAACCGGCGGACCGTGCTAGGCGGGGAGTTCGTGGTGCCCTGTACCCCAAATCCACGCACGGGGGGCTGAACTCCCGCCCGAGGCCCGAGCCGCTGCTCGATCGGACCCGTTCGATGGCGTTGAGGGTCGGGTCCTGCGCAACGGAACCCCGCGAACCGAGTCAGGTCCGGAAGGAAGCAGCTCTCAGCGGATCGTCCCGTGTGCCGCAGGTACACCTGACCGGAGCCGTCGGCGGGCACCGCACGGGTGGCGACCAGGTCGACGGCGGGTGCACGGTCCGCTCGCCTCCGCCCGGCGGGGTGCCGGTCCCACGTCGGTACAGTCCGTCCGTGGCCTATCAGGCGCTGTACCGCAAGTACCGACCGCAGCGATTCGGCGAGGTCGTCGGCCAGGACCACGTGACCGTGGCGCTGCGCAACGCGGTGCGGGACGAACGCGTCGGCCACGCCTACCTGTTCTCGGGGCCTCGCGGCACCGGGAAGACGACCACGGCCCGGATCCTGGCCAAGGCCCTGAACTGCACCAACCTGCGCGATGACGGCGAGCCGTGCGGCGAGTGTGAGCACTGCACGTCGATCGCCGCCGGGACCTTCCTCGACCTGTTCGAGATCGACGCGGCGTCGAAACGGAAAGTGGACGACGCCCGCGAGCTGCGGGAGCAGCTCAACCACAAGGGCTTCGGCGGGCAGCGGACCGTCTACATCCTCGACGAGGTCCACATGCTCACCAAAGAGTCCGCGAACACGCTGCTGAAGAGCATCGAGGAGCCACCCGACCACGTCGTGTTCGTCCTCGCCACCACGAACCCCGAGGAGGTGCTGCCGACCATCCGGTCGCGCACCCAGCACTACCAGTTCACGCTCCTCACGCCGGACGAGCTCACCGCGCACCTCGCCGACATCCTCGGTCGGGAAGGAGTCGAGTTCGAACCCGAAGCCCTCGAGGTGCTCGCCACCGCCGCCGGAGGATCAGCCCGAGACGCGCTGTCGCTCCTCGACCAGGCGCTCGCCCGGTCCGACGGACGCCTCGACACGGCCACGGTGACCTCGGTCTTCGGGTCCACGCCGTTCGCGCTCCGGACCCAGGTCCTCCAGACGATCGCCGACGAGGACACCGCCGGGGCCCTCGTCGCGCTCAGCGCGCTCCTCGACGCGGGCCACGAGCCGCGGCGCGTCGCCGAAGACCTCCTCGTGGCGGCGCGCGACACCTTCCTCCTCTCCGCCGGCGGTGACCGGGTGACGGTCAGCGCCCCCGCCGCCGACCAGGCCCAGCTCCGACAGCTCGCGGAACGGCTGGGGAACGCGGCCCTGGTTCGGATCGTCGAGACCCTCGGGCAGGCCATCGTCGACATGCGCGGGGTGGACGCCGCCGACCCCCGCCTCGTCCTCGAGGTGGGCTTGGTGCGGCTCAGCCGCCGCGACGCGGGGCCGCCGCTGCAGACCGTCGTCGAACGCATCGAGCGTCTCGAACGAGCCCAGGCCGGCGGGGCCAGCACCGCGCCAGCCTCGGTGACGCGCGCGCCCGGCCGCACCATCGGCGCGGTGCGAGCCAGCGGCGATCCGCCACCCCCGGCGCCGCGACCCGAGCCGCCCCCATCCGTCCCCGACCCGCCGATCGTGACCCGCGACGACGGGAAACCGCTCGAGCTCGACGATGTCATCGTCGCCTGGGGCGAGCTGCTCCCCGGCTTCTCCCCCGCGACCCGCGCCGCGGTCCAGACCGCCCACCCGGCTCGGGTCGATGGCGACATCGTCACCTTCGGCATCGACCCCGCCCTCCTCGAAGCGGCCCGACCCCGGTTCAAGAAAGAGGCGGACACCATCCGCGCCGCGCTCGCCGCCCGGCTCGGTCGCCACGTGAAGTTCAACCTCGTCGCCTCGGAGGAGTTCGGCGCCGTCGGCGACGCCACCCGCCGCCCCCCGGTGGAGCGGTCCCAGACCGAGCCGCCACCGGCGGACGTCGAACCCGAACCCGAGGACCTCGCCGACGCGTCCGACGCGCCCCCCCGCCGACCCGAGGAGCGGCTCACCGAGGCCCTCGGCGCTACCGTCGTCGAGGAAGTCCCCCGCGACGCCGAACCGCGGTCAGGTTGAGTGTCGTAGCCCTTCGGTACGGTCGGCCGGGACCGCTCGGTCCTCGCAGCGCCGCGCCGGACCCAACCTGACCCACTACCGACGAGGAGTGTTCGTGGCGAAGCAGAAGCCGCCCGGCAACCCGCAGGCGAACCTCATGCGCCAGATGCAGCGCATGCAAGAAGACATGGCGAGCGCGCAGGACACCCTGGCGGCCCAGACCGTCGAGGGATCCGCCGGCGGCGGCATGGTCAAGGCCACCGCGACCGGAACCGGAGAGCTGCGGGCCGTCTCCATCGCCGCCGAGGTGGTCGACCCCGACGACGTCGAGATGCTCGAAGACCTGGTGGTCGCCGCGGTGAGCGAGGCCCTGCGCGCCGCTCAGGAGCTCCAAGCCAACACCATGGGTTCGGTGACCGGAGGCCTCGACCTCGGGTCCCTGGGCGGCTTGCTCGGCTGAGGCAGGACCCACCATGAATCCCTACGAGGGCCCCGTGCAGACCCTCATCGACGAGCTGGGCCGACTCCCGGGGATCGGACCCAAGTCGGCGCAACGCATCGCCTACTACCTGCTGAAAGCCGCGCCCGAGGACGCGAACCGGTTGGCGAAGAGCATCACCGAGGCCAAGGCCCGGGTGAGCTGGTGTCGCCGCTGCTTCAACATCGCCCAGGGTGAGCTGTGCGGGTTCTGCCGCGACGACCGCCGCGACGCCGCGCTGCTGTGCGTCGTCGAGGAACCCCGCGACATCGTCGCGGTGGAACGGACCCATGAGTTCACCGGCCGCTACCACGTCCTCCAGGGCGCGATCTCGCCGATCGAGGGGATCGGTCCCGAGCAGCTGCGCGTCAAGGAGCTGCTCCGACGCGTCGGCGACGAATCGATCACCGAGGTGATCCTCGCCACCAACCCCAACATCGAGGGTGAAGCGACCGCGATGTATCTCGCCAAGCTGCTCCAACCCCTCGGCGTGACCGTCACCCGCCTCGCCAGTGGGCTCCCCGTCGGGGGCGACCTCGAGTACGCCGACGAGGTGACCCTCGGCCGGGCCCTCGAGGGGCGCCGCGAGGTCGGCGCCTGACGGGCGCCCATCGTCACGACAGGGCGCGACCGACGACCTTCCCGACCGCGTCGGTCTCGATGAGGAAACCGTCATGGCCGTGGATCGATTCGATCACCTCGACGTCGCCCGCCGTCGGGACGAGCTCGGCCAGCTCGTGCTGGAGCCGCAGCGGGTAGAGCCGGTCCGAGGAGATCCCGGCCAGGGTGACCTCGGCCGTCACGCGGGCGAGCGCCGTGGCGACGCCGCCGCGCCCGCGGCCGACGTCATGGTGGTTCATCGCCTCGCTCAACACGATGTAGGAGTTGGCGTCGAACCGACGGGTCAGCTTCGCGCCGTGGTACTCGAGGTACGACTCGACCGCGTAGCGGCCCCCGGCCAGCGGGTCCTCGTCGCCTTGATGGTCGCGTCCGAACCGCTGGTCGAACTCCAGCTCCGACCGGTAGCTGATCTGGCCGATCCCGCGCGCCAACGACAGCCCGACGTGTGGTCCGTCGTCGTCCGGCGCCGCGGAGTCGTAGTCACCGTTCCGCCAGCCCGGGTCGGCCCGGATGGCGCGGATCTGCACCGCGCACCAGGCGATCTGCTCCCCGGTTGCCTTCGCGCCGACCGAGATGACCACCGCCCGTCGCAGCCGGTCGGGGAAGCCCACCGCCCACTCGAGCACCCGCATGCCGCCCATCGACCCGCCGACGACGGCATGCCACTGGTCGATCCCGAGTCGGTCCGCGAGCGCGGCTTCGACCACGACCTGGTCCCGGATGGTGAGGGCCGGGAACCGCGATCCGTGCGGGTGGCCGTCAGCGGCGATCGACGCGGGACCGGTCGTGCCCTGACAGCCGCCCAGCACGTTGGGGCACACCACGAAGTAGCGGGACGTGTCGAGCGCGCGACCGGGCCCGATGAGGGGATCCCACCATCCGGGTTGCGGATGACCGGGCCCGGCCGGGCCGGCGGCATGGCTGTCGCCGGTCAGGGCGTGGACGACGAGCACCGCGTTGGATCGGTCGGGGGCCAGTTCCCCCCAGGTCTCGTACGCGACGTCGACCCCTTCGAGGCGGCCCCCGGCTTCGAGCACGTGGGGACGGTCGTCGAACACGGTGACGAACCGGCGTCCGCCGGGGGCGTCGCCCGGCCGCCAGGCCCCTGACGCCGGCCTCATCCGGGCCGGGTGCGGGTCCGGGTCGCGGCCCTGACCGGCGCCGGGGTCATGCTCCCTTGGCGGCCCGGAAGCCGGCCTCGAGGTCGGCCAGGATGTCGTCGAGGGTCTCGATGCCGATGCAGAGCCGCACCAGGTCGGGGGTGACGCCGGCGGCGAACTGCTCGTCCGGTACGAGCTGGGAATGCGTGGTCGACGCGGGATGGATCGCCAGGCTGCGCACGTCACCGACGTTCGCCAGGTGGCTGAACAGCTCGAGGCCCTCGATGAACCGCTTGCCCGCTTCGAGGCCGCCCTTGATCCCGAAGGCCAGGATCGCGCCCTTGCCCCGCGGGAGGTACTTGTCGGCGCGCGCCGACCACTTGCTGGACTTCAGACCCGGGTAGGCCACCCACTCGACCTCGTCGCGCGCTTCGAGCCACTCGGCGACGGCCTGGGCGTTCTGGCAGTGCCGCTCCATCCGCAGCGACAGCGTCTCCAGCCCCTGCAGGAACAGGAACGCGTTGAACGGCGACACCGGGGCGCCCATGTCCCGCATGAGCTGCAGCCGGGCCTTGAGGATGTACTGCGCCGGGCGGAGCGGCTCGGGGAGCTGGGAGTAGATGAGGCCGTGGTAGCTCGGGTCCGCTTCGGTGAACACCGGGTGGCGGCCGCTGGCGACGTAGTCGAACTTCCCGCCGTCGACGATGATGCCGCCGATGGACGTTCCGTGACCGCCGATGAACTTCGTCGCGGAATGGACCACGATGTCGGCGCCCCACTTGAGGGGCTGGCAGAGGAACGGTGACGTGACCGTGTTGTCGATGATCAACGGGATGCCCACGTCGTGCGCGATGGCCGAGACCCCTTCGAGGTCGAACACGTCGTTCTTCGGGTTGCCGACCGACTCGCCGTAGAAGGCCCGGGTGTTGGGCTTGATCGCCTTGCGCCACGCGTCGAGGTCGTCGGGATCGTCGATGAACGTCACGTCCCAGCCGAGCTTCGGGAACGTGTAGTGCAACAGGTTGTACGTCCCCCCGTAGAGCGACGCCGAGGAGACGATGTGGTCGCCGTGCTGTCCCAGGTTGAGGAGCGAGAACGTCTCCGCGGCCTGGCCGCTGGCGGTGGCGAGCGCGCCGACGCCGCCTTCGAGCGCGGCGACACGGTCCTCGAACACCGCCTGGGTCGGGTTCATGATCCGGGTGTAGATGTTGCCGAGCTCCTCGAGCCCGAACAGCGCCGCCGCGTGCGCGGTGTCGCGGAACACATAGCTGGTCGTCTGGTAGATCGGGACGGCGCGGGCGCCGGTCGTCGGATCAGGGGTGGCGCCGCTATGGACCTGCTTGGTTTCGAAGCCCCAAGAGTCGGACATGGCGGGTACCTCCAGAAGTCGAGACGATCAACGGGGTGCGACGGTAGGAAACAGCCCGGAGCGCCGCAAGTCTGTTACGGCGTGATGGGCTGGTTGGTCAGGACTCGGTAGACGTACGCGAGGGCGAGGGCGCTGATCGCGTACGTGAAGATCAGCCCGACGACGCAGAGGAACCCGGCGAGGTTCAAGCAGACCAGGACCCCGGCCAGGCCGATCAGGCGGAGGCGGGCACCCCGGGTGATCGCAGCGGATCGGCGGAGGGCCCCCGTCGCGGTGATGTCGGGGTGCTCGGCGACGACGTAGCCGTAGAACTGGAAGATCACGGCGAACACCACCCCGGGCACGATCAGGAGGATGAACCCGACGTAGACGCCGACGAGGAAGAAGACCGACGCGACGAGGTAGGGGCCGTAGCCGTCCGGGCGGAACACCGTGCCGAGCCGAGGGGTGGTCCCGTCGACGACTTCGAGGGAGGCGCGGATCAGCCCGAGGATCAGGAGCAGGTCGACGAGCGCGCCGAGCAGCTCGAAGGCGAGCTGGAAGCCGGCGGCGCTGTTCGCGGCGGCGAGGAGCACGACCGCGGTGTTCCCGGCGAACACCACGAGGGAGACCAGGAGGTAGGGGCCGCCGTTGCGAAGGCAGGCGTTCCAGCTGTAGGTGACGGCCTCGCTGATCGTGAACCGGGGCACCGGCCGTGCCGGCTCCACGTCAGAGGGGCCGGCCGGTGGCGTACTTGAACAGCTGCCAGGACCATAAGAGGCCCAGCACCGCGACGATCATCCAGACCCGCACCGTGACGCGCTGGGTCCGCCAGGCGAGGAGCACCACGATCGCCAAGATGACCGCGGCGATGCTGCCCGGGTTCAGGAACAGCGCGTGACCGATCTGACCGTGGACCGCGGCGGTGACGCCGCGCGTCATCCCGCAGAGCGGGCAGGGGACGCCGGTGAGCGTGCGCAGCGGGCAGGGTGGGACGACCTCGACGGGGAGCAGCGGGCGTACCGCGGCGATCGCGAGCATCCCGGCCCCGAAGGCCCGCAGCGCTTTCAGGTCGACGCGGGTTGTATCGGCGAACGACTCCCGCAGGGTCAGCGCCATGGCGGCAGCGTAGCGACCA
>DAIMHT010000002.1:15137-22275 GCA_036723155.1 Actinomycetota bacterium | reverse complement strand
TTCAGCTCGACGAGGTCGAGGTCGGCGGTGGTCTTGTCGATGGGTTCCAACGCCCGCTTGATCGCCCGTGAGGGTTGGCGCAGCAGCGAGGTGTCGGGGCCGGCCACCATGCCGAAGCTGACCAGCTCCGCGACGGGGGTCAACCCGAGCTCCTCGGCCTTCGAGCGGCTGGTGACGATGATGGCGGCGGCGCCGTCGGAGATCTGGGAGGCGTTGCCGGCGGTGATGGAGCCGTCGGGGTCGAAGGCCGGCTTCAGGCGGGCGAGCGTCTCGGCCGTGGTCTCGGGCCGGACGCCTTCGTCCTCTTCGACGAGGATGGGATCTCCCTTGCGTTGGGGGATCGGGACCGGGGTGATCTCGTCGGCGAAGCGGCCTTCCTTCTGGGCCATCGCGGCCCGCTCGTGGCTCTTCGCCGCGAGCTCGTCTTGGGCCTCGCGGGTCAGCCCGCCGAACTGGCCGGTGTATTGCTCGGTGCCCGAGCCCATGTGGATGGCGTCGAAGGCGCACCAGAGACCGTCTTGGACGAGGGAGTCGAGCAGCTCGCCGTTGCCCATCCGGTAGCCGGCGCGGGCCTTTGGCAGCAGGTACGGCGCGTTGGTCATCGATTCCATGCCGCCGGCGACGACGATCTCGGCGTCGCCGGCCTGGATCATCTGATCGGCGAGGTACACCGCGTTCAGGCCTGACAGGCACACCTTGTTGATCGTCAGTGCCGGCACCGTCATCGGGATGCCAGCGCGTGCCGCGGCCTGCCGGGCGGTGATCTGACCCTGCCCGGCCTGGAGGACCTGACCCATCACGACGTAGTCGACCTGCTCCGGTCCGACGCCGCCGCGCTCGAGCGCGCCGTGGATGGCGTGCCCCCCGAGATCCATGGCCGTGAGCGACGCGAGCGCACCGGACAGCTTCCCGATGGGCGTGCGGGCAAACGAGACGATCACGGAGCCGGGCATCGAGGCCTCCTGTTTTCACAAGCGGCGAGCAGGAAACATCGATGGTACCCCTGGGTCGCCGGACGCGCCCGAGTCCCACACACCCGCGTAGGGTTCAGACCCATGATCACGACCGGACGCCCGCGAGGAGCGCCCATGCCGCCGCTCGACGGTCGCCGCCGCCGGCGTCCCGACCACAGCCCGCGGGTGGTGCCGATCGCAGCCGGTTCGAGGCCGCGGGGACGACACCGATGAGCGAGATCGACGCCATCCGCGACGCGATCCTCACCGGCGCACCGGGCGAGGAGATCGGCGCCCTCCCGTTGCCGGGCTCGTTCCGGGCCGCGGTGGTGCGCGCCGACGAGCAGGACATGTTCGCCGGCATCCCGTCGGAGGAAAAAGACCCGCGCAAGTCGGTGCACATCGACGAGGTGCCACTGCCCGAGCTCGCGCCCGACGAGGCGTACGTCGCGGTGATGGCGTCGTCGATCAACTTCAACACCGTCTGGACCGCGATCTTCGAGCCGCTCCCCACGTTCCAGTTCCTGGCCCGACTCGGGAAGGAAAGCGTGTGGGGAGCCCGCCACGACCAGCCGTTCCACGTGCTGGGCAGCGACGCCGCCGGCGTCGTCGTGCGCGTCGGCTCCGCGGTGCGGAAGTGGCGCCCCGGTGACGCGGTGACGGTGCACTGCAACTACGTCGACGACCAGGACCCGTCGGCCCACGACGACTCCATGCTGGCCTCGAACCAGCGGATCTGGGGCTTCGAGTCGAACTACGGCGGTCTCGCCGACCTGACGCTGGTCAAGGCGAACCAGCTCATGCCCAAGCCCACCCACCTCACCTGGGAGGAGGCCGCGGTCAACGCCCTGTGCAACTCGACGAGCTACCGGATGATCGTCAGCCCCCACGGGGCCCAGATGGTGCAGGGCCAGACGGTCCTGGTCTGGGGAGCCAGCGGCGGGATCGGCGCCTACGCGTGCCAGTACGTCCTCAACGGTGGAGGGACCCCGGTCGGGGTGGTGTCCTCGTCCGACAAGGTGGCGCTCCTCCACGAGCTCGGCGTCGAGCACGTCATCGACCGCAAGGCCGAGGAGTACCGGTTCTGGAGCGACGAGCACACCCAAGACCCCGCGGAGTGGCGCCGACTCGGGAAGAAGATCCGAGAGCTGGCCGGCACGGACCCCGACATCGTCTTCGAGCACCCGGGACGACAGACAATGGGCGCGTCGGTGTTCGTCGCCAAACGCGGTGGCCTCGTGGTGACGTGCGCGGCGACGAGCGGCTACACGATCGAGTACGACAACCGATACCTGTGGATGAACCTCAAGACGTTGAAAGGCTGTCACTTCGCCAACTACCGCGAGGCGTGGGCGGCGAACCAGCTGATCTGTGACGGCAAGATCCAACCGACGCTGTCCCAGGTCTTCACCCTCGAGGAGACCGGCACCGCCGCCTACGAGGTGCACCACAATCGTCACGAAGGCAAGCTCGGCATCTTGTGCCTCGCCCCCGAGGAAGGGCTCGGGGTCACGAACCCGGAACGGCGCGCCGAGCTGCTCCCCCAGATCACCCTCTTCCGGCGCCACGGCTGACCGGACCGGATTCGGTCGGCGGCGGATAGCGTGAACGCATGACCGTCCTCACCGAGATCGACCA
Organism: Actinomycetota bacterium; assembly: GCA_036723155.1. Classification (GTDB taxonomy): domain Bacteria; phylum Actinomycetota; class Acidimicrobiia; order IMCC26256; family PALSA-555; genus PALSA-555. Next base: position 19,684 of record DAIMHT010000002.1, on the reverse strand, counting down.
CATCGCGATCGCGGTCCATGACCTCGAGGCTGCGATCGCCTACTACCACGACACGTTCGGCTGCGAGGTCGCGCACCGGGAGGTCGTGGAAGCCGACGGCGTCGAGGAGGCCCTCCTCCGGGTGGCGGATTCGTACATCCAGCTGCTCACCCCGACGCGCGAGGACTCCCCGGTGGCCAAATCGCTCGCGACCCGAGGCGAAGGCCTCCACCACGTCGGCTACCGGGTGCAGGACTGCGCGGCCGCGCTGGCCCGGGTGAAAGCCGAGGGGCACCGGGTGATCGACGAGGAGCCCCGGCCGGGCAGCCGCGGCACGACCGTCGCCTTCTTGCATCCCAAGTCGGCGTTCGGAACCCTCATCGAGCTCGTCCAGGAGTAACGGCGCGCACCGGCGCGTCGAACCCCGACCGTCACGTCGGACGGGTCCGCCGCCAGACTGGGCCCATCGACGCTGCGACCGACGACGGGGCCCGCCGGCGCCTCATGGCCCTGCTCGGGCTCGCCGCGGCCTGCGTCGTCGCCCTCGTCGTCCTCTACGTCCTGGCGGTCCACACCAGCTTCGGGCAGCACCTCGACAACGACGCGCTCCTCGGTCGGTCCCAGAACCCGCGAGTCCAGCAGGCCACCAACCGGCTCCTGCACAGCATCGACGTGTTCTCCCTGGAGCTCATCGGCGGGGCGATCGTCCTGGCGGCCGTGGCCCGCGCCCGGGTCCGGCTCGCGCTCGGTGCCGGCACCCTGATCGTCGGGGCGCTCGCCACCACCGAAGCCATCAAGCACAGCCTCACCCGCCCCGAGTTCCTGCACCCTGACCCGCTTCCGGTCCCGAGCTTCCCGAGCGGGCACACCACCGTCGCGTTCTCCCTCGCGCTCGCCCTGCTCCTGGTCGTCCCGGGCCGGTGGCGAGGACCCACGGCCGTCGTCGGCGCCCTCTACGCGGCTGCGGTCGGCGCCGCCACGGTCACGGCCGGATGGCACCGGCCGAGCGACGTCATCGGCGCCTTCCTCGTCACCGTCGGGTGGGCGGCGGTGGTGTCCGCGGTGCTCGTCGCCGAGTGGGGGCCCGGCAGCGTCGCGGGGCGCCAACACGTCCTCCGATCGGATCGGCTCGTGGTTCCCCTCCTGGCCGTCGGCGCCGTCTTGCTCGCCGTCGTCGGATTCGCCGTGGCCAGCGCCGTGGCGGCGTTGCGCGACCCTCACTTCGCGGCGGTCAACTTCGGGGCTGCGTATGCCGGCTCGGTGGCTGCCATCTTCGCCACCGGGCCCGCCCTGGTCGCCGTCCTGCTCGCGTGCGTCCGCGACGTGTCGCTCGACGACCCCCGCCAGCGCACACCGGCGGGTCGGCGCCGCCCGCTCTCCCAACCGTGACCGTCGCCGGCACCGGGTCGCACCCGCCCTGGTGACGGGGCCCCATCGCGTCTCGTGGGGCTGGTGGCCATCCCTCCAGTACCCTGCCGCGGTATGGCCGCCGAGGAAGACGAGGTCCGCGGAGACGGGGCGGCGCCTCCGGTCGCACCGGTCCCGCACCCCATCGAGGAGCGCCTGGGCCAGCTCGGGGCGCTGCGCGACGAGGCCCTCCACGCGGGGAGTCCCGCCGCCGTCGCCCGCCAGCACGAGCGCGGCAAGCTCACCGCTCGCGAACGACTGGAGCGCCTCCTCGACGCCGGCTCGTTCGTCGAGCTGGACATGCTCGCCCGGCATCGGGCCCACGGATTCGGGATCGAGAACAGCCGGCCGCTCACCGACGGGGTCGTCACCGGCTGGGGCACCATCGACGGCCGCAAGGTCTTCGTCTTCTCCCAGGACTTCACGGTCTTCGGGGGCGCGCTGGGCGAGGTCTTCGCGGAGAAGATCCACAAGGTCATGGACCTCGCCGAGTCCGTGGGGTGCCCCATGATCGGGCTCAACGACGGTGCCGGCGCCCGGATCCAAGAGGGAGTGGTGTCCCTCGCCGCGTACGGCGGCATCTTCCTCCGGAACGTGAAGGCGTCCGGTGTCATCCCGCAGATCAGCGTGATCCTCGGGCCCTGCGCCGGCGGGGCGGTGTACTCGCCCGCGATGACCGACTTCGTGTTCATGGTCAAGGGCACCTCGCACATGTTCATCACCGGCCCCGACGTGGTGAAGACGGTGAGCGGCGAGGACGTCACCCAAGAGGAGCTCGGCGGCGCCATGACGCACGCCTCGAAGTCCGGCGTCGCGAACTTCGTCGCCGAGGACGAGGATTCCTGCCTCGAGCAGGTCCGGTACCTCTTCTCCTTCCTCCCCCAGAACAACCTCGAAGACCCGCCGTACTTCGAGCCCAGCGACGATCCCGACCGCCGTTGCGAGACCATCGTCGACCTCATCCCCGACGCGCCGAACAAGCCGTACGACATCAAGAAGGTGATCGCGGAGGTCGTCGACGAGGGCGACTTCTTCGAGGTCCACGCCCTCTGGGCGATGAACATCGTGTGCGGCTTCGCCCGCCTCGACGGCCATGTCGTCGGCATCGTCGGCAATCAGCCCCAGGTGCTCGCCGGGACCCTCGACATCGACGCCTCCGAGAAGGCGGCCCGGTTCGTGCGGACCTGCGACGCGTTCAACGTCCCGCTCGTGACGTTCGTCGACGTGCCCGGCTTCCTGCCCGGCACCGACCAGGAGTACGGCGGGATCATCCGTCACGGGGCCAAGCTGCTGTACGCGTACTGCGAATCCACCGTCCCTCGGGTCCAGATCGTCACCCGCAAGGCGTACGGCGGCGCGTACGTGGTCATGAACTCCAAGTCGATCGGCGCCGACCTGGCCTTCGCGTGGCCGTCCGCCGAGGTCGCGGTCATGGGCCCGCAAGGCGCGGTCAACATCATCTTCCGCAAGGAGATCGACGGGGCCTCGGAGCCCGACACCCGCCGGGCGCAGCTCATCGAGGAGTACACCGAACGGTTCGCGAACCCCTACATCGCGGCCGAGCGGGGCTACGTCGACGACGTCATCGACCCTCGCGAGACCCGCCGGGTCCTGATCCGCTCCCTCGACATGCTGCGCACCAAACGCGAGCAGCTGCCCCAGCGCAAGCACGGCAACGTCCCCCTGTAGCGATGCCGAACGTGCGCCCGCCGGTGCTCCGATCCATCGCTCCCGACGCCACCCCGGCCGAGGTCGCGGCGATCGTCGCCGCGATCGCGTGGTGCACCACCCCCCGCCCCGGCACGATCGAGGCCGCCGGCACCCTCCACGAGTGGGTTCGCACCTCGCGGCTGTGGGCGCACCGCTCCGGGGTCCGGCGGGGCCCGTGGCGCCTCTCGGGTCGCATGCCGCGCCGTAGCCGGGCGTGACCACGGGGCGTCCCGACCGGCCCGAGCTGATGAGCGTCGGGCCCGACGAGATCGTCATCACGTTCACCACCCCCAGCACCGAGCGGGTCGCGACCCGCGTCGGTGACCACGAGGTCACGACCACCGGGCCCCGCCACGTCGCGCGCGTCGCCGGGCTCGAGCCCGACACCGAGTACCCGGTCGCGGTCGAGGGCGCCCCCCCGGCGCCGTTCTTGCCGCCGACGGTCCGGACGCTGGTCCGCCCCTCGGGGCGCCTCCGGGCGACCGTCGCGACCGCGAACGACACCCATCTCGGCGAGCGGGAGGCGGGGCGGACCGGAGACCCCGCCACCGACGCCATCGGCCCCATCCTGCGGTCCGCACCGGGCGACCCGCCCTACCCCGAGGTCATGAACCGGGCCGTGGTCGACGAGATGCGGACGCTGGACCCCGACGCGGTCGTCGTGAAGGGCGACCTCACCGCGGTGGGAAGCGACGACGAGTACGCCGCGTTCCTCGCCGTGTACGGCGCACTCGGCGAGCGGATGCACCACGTGCGCGGCAACCACGACGCGTTCCTCGATCCGACGATGGCGGTCGAGGGCGCCCCCTACGCGATCGACCTGGACGGGGTCACCCTCGCCGTCCTCGACACCGTCATCCCCGGCACCGACGCCGGGCAGCTGCCCCCGGACCAGGTCCAGTGGCTCGACGACCTCGCCTCCGAGCGGACGGGTCCGGTGCTGGTCTTCGGGCACCACCATTGCTGGAACGTCGACGCCGACCAGCGGCCTGACGGCCCGTACTTCGGGATCCGCCCCGCGGACAGCGAGGCCCTCGTCAACGTGGTGTCCCGCCACGACCACGTCGTCGGCTACTTCGCCGGCCACACCCACACCAACCGGGTGCGGCGCTTCGCGTCGGCCCGCCGGGTGCCGTTCGCCGAGGTCGGCTGCACCAAGGACTACCCCGGGGCGTGGGCCGAGTACCGGATCTACGACGGCGGCTACACCCAGGTCATGCGCCGCGTCACCGCCCCCGCCGCGTTCGACTGGGCCGAGCGGTGCCGTTCGATGATCCAGGGCATCTACGGCGAGCTGGTGCTCGGCCCCCTCGAGCACCGGTGCTTCACCGAGCAGTTCTGACGCCGGATCCCGGCCCGGCCTCGGGCGCGACACGTCCCGAGGAGGGTTTGGCGTAGAGATCCCGGCCCGGCAGCCGGGCGCCCCAACGGCCTCCTCGGGACGATCGGGG
>DAIMHT010000002.1:0-15037 GCA_036723155.1 Actinomycetota bacterium | reverse complement strand
CGAGGCCGGGAACGGCATGGGAGACTCCCACGAGAGAGAGGGGGGTCATGGTCATGGCGAAGGTGACGGCCGAGGACATCGCCGCGGCGGTGGCCGGAACGACGGTCGCGACCAGCTTCCGCGACACCGTGCGGGCCCGGCCCGACCAGGTGGCGCTGCGCTGGAAGGACGGCGACGGCTGGGGCGAGTGGACCTGGGCCGAGTACGCCGACCGGGCCTGTCGGGTCGCGTCGGCGCTCTCCGCCCTGGGCGTCCAACGCGGCGACCGGGTGGTGCTGATGATGCGCAACCGGCCCGAGTTCCACATCGCCGACGTCGCCGCCCTGCTCGTCGGTGCCACCCCGGTCTCGATCTACAACTCGTCACCCCCGGAGCAGATCCAGTACCTGGTCCAGCACTCCGGCGCGGTCACCGCCGTCGTCGAAGACGCCGGCTTCCTCGAGCGGATCCTCAAGGTGCGCGACGAGCTGCCCCGCCTCGAACACATCGCCATCATCAACGACGACGGCCGGGCCCCCGACGGCGTCCTGCACTGGGACGACTGGGTCGCGGCGGCGCCCGTCGACCTCGACCAGGCGGCCGCCATCGCCCGACCGGAAGATCTCGCCACGGTCATCTACACCTCCGGGACGACTGGTCCGCCGAAGGGCGTGATGCTCGACCACGCCAACGTGACCTGGACCGTCGAGAGCCTCGGGCGAGCCTTGGACTTCACCGACCCGACCGGGTTCCGGCTCGTCTCGTACCTGCCGATGGCGCACATCGCCGAGCGCATGAACTCGCACTACCAAGGCGTGACGTTCGGCTACGAGGTCACGACCTGCCCCGAGCCGTCCCAAGTGGCCCAGTACCTTCCCGACGTCCGTCCCCAGCTGCTCTTCGCGGTGCCGCGCATCTGGGAGAAGATGCACGCGGGCGTGCTCGCGGTGACCAGCCGCGACCCGGACCAGGCGGCGGCGCTCGAGGCGGCGCTCGCCGTTGGTGAGCAGGAGCAGGCCTACCGGGCCCGGGGGGAGCCGCTCCCCGCCGACCTCGCCGCGACCTACGAGACGCAGGCACCGACGCTGGCCTTCGTCCGGGGGGTGCTCGGCCTCGACGCGGTCTTCTCGGCGATCAGCGGCGCCGCGCCCATCCCCCGCGAGGTCCTGGTGTTCTTCCGGTCGCTCGGCGTCGAGCTGTCGGAGATCTACGGCCTCTCGGAGTCGTCGGGCCCGCTGACCTGGACGCCGTGCCGGGTCAAGATCGGCACCGTCGGGCCGCCCGTCCCGGGCTGCGACGTGCGTCTCGCCGACGACGGCGAGGTCCTCGCCGCCGGCGGCAACATCTTCCGCGGCTACCTGGACGACCCGGTCAAGACGGCCGAGGCCCTCGACGACGACGGCTGGCTGCACACCGGCGACATCGGCGAGCTCGACGACGACGGCTATCTGCGCATCGTCGACCGCAAGAAGGAGCTGATCATCACCGCCGGGGGGAAGAACATCTCGCCCGCGAACCTGGAGACGGCGCTGAAAGCGTCTCCGCTCATCGGGCAGGCCTGCGTCATCGGCGACGACCGTCCCTTCGTGTCGGCCCTCGTCGTGCTCGACCCCGAGGTCGCGCCGGAGTGGGCGAAGGCCCACGGCGTCGAAGTGGGATCGGTCGCGGAGCTGGCGCACGACCCGGTCGTGCACGCCGAGATCGAACGCGAGGTCGCGGCGGCCAACCAGCGATTCTCGAACGTGGAGCGCATCAAACAGTTCACGATCCTCGGTGACGAGTGGCTGCCCGACTCCGAGGAGCTCACGCCGACCATGAAGCTGAAGCGCCGCGGGATCAACGCCAAGTACGCGGCCGAGATCGAGGCGATGTACAACACCCCCCGCTGACCCGCGGTTGGTGCGGCGGACCGCGGCGCCGGGCGAAACTCAGGTGCCCTGTAGCGCCTCGAGCACGTTCGCCTCGATGCTCGACAGGGACTCGGGCGCGGGCCGGCTGCCGTCGCGGGCGTCGACGACGTAGAAGGTGTCGACGACCTCGTGGCCCAGCGTGGCGATCTTGGCGAGGCGGATGTCGAGCTCGTCGGCGACGAGCGCCCGGGCGATGCGGTACAGGACCCCGATGCCGTCGGGGCCGCGCACCTCGACGATCGCGGCGACGGGCGATTCGTCAGGGTGGACGAGGACGAGCGGGTCCGGGGGACGAGCCGCGGACGGGAGCCGGAAGCGGCTGTAGACCCGGGCCCGCTCCGCGAGGCGACCGTCGAGGTCGAGTCGGCCTTCCATCGCCTCTTTGAGCTCCCGCTCCAGCTCGTCTCCTTCCACCGGGTTGCCGAACAGCGCCTCGACGTCGAACTCGGCGACCGCGACATCAGCCGTCGACGCCGCCCGGGCGGCACGGACGTCCTGGCCGTGGAGGGACAGGACACCGACACTCGCCGCGAACAGCCCCGGACGGTCGGGCCCGACGACGCGGACCGTCCCGTCGAACACCTCGACCGTCGGTGCCGGCGGTGCCGGCCCCGGCGGCACCGCGATCGGCGGCGGACCGGTCGGGGTGGTGGTCTGGTCGGCGAGGATGGCGCGGACGCTGTCCACGAGGTCCTGGATGAGCTGCACCCGCCACGGCGTCCAGGCGGTCGGTCCGGTGGCGATGGAGTCGGCTTCGGTCAGGGCGTGCAGGAGCTCGAGCGTCGCGACGCTGCCGACCTCGTCGGCGACGGTGCGCAGCGTGGCGGGGTCGCTGAGATCGCGGCTGGTGGCGACCTTGGGGAGGAGCAGATGCTGGCGGACGAGCTGGACGAGCACCGCGACGTCGTCGGGCTCGAATCCCATCCGGGTGGCGATCGTGTCCATGAGCACCACGCCGGCGTCGGTGTGGTCACCGGGGTAGCCCTTGCCGAGGTCGTGGAAGAACGCGCCGACGAGCAGCAGATCGGGGCGCTCGACTCGTCGGGTCAAAGCCGAGGCTTGCGCCGCGGCTTCCATGAGATGGCGATCGACGGTGAACTGATGGAACGCGTTCCGTTGGGGTCGGCTGCGGACCGGCTCCCACTCCGGGATGATCCGCGTGATGAGGTCGTACCGGTCGAGGGTCTCGAGCACCACCGTGCCTTGGGGGCCGGCGCCGAGCAGCGCGACGAACGCGTCGCGGCTCTCGGGCGTCCACCGATCGTGGAGTGTCGGCGCGTGGTCGGCCAGGCTCCGCTGCGTGGCGCGGGCGATCGGTGCTCCGGAGTGCGCCGCCGCGGCGCCCACGTGCAGCACCGTCGGTGGGAGGTCGGCCAGCGTCTCGTCGGCGAGCCCGACCTCACCGTCTCGCAGCACGATCCCGTGGCCGAGCTCGACGTCGCGTCCGGGGGACGAGCGACGGCGAGGACCGGCGAGCCCCGACCGGACCCGCTGCCAGGCGTCGTCGCTGTGCCACATGATGCGGCGACCGGCCTCGGCGACCCGTTTCATGAGCACATCGGCGTCGCGGTCACCGAGCGCCGCGGCAACGTCGTCTTGCTGCTCGAGTCCGAGGACGTTCGAGCGCCGTCCGGTGATCCGCTGCAAGGCCACCCGGATCTCGAGGAGGGTCTCGCGTCCGATGGCGAGCGCGTCGTCGAACTCGACGACGTCCGTGGACACCATGAGGGCGCCCAGGGCGGTGAGATCCCGGAGCCCGCCGTGGCCTTCCTTCAGATCGGGTTCCAGGAGGAACGCCACCGCGCCGGCCTCGTCGTGGCGAGCGATGGTGGCCGCGTCGAGGGCCGGGAGGCGTCGCGCCGCGCGTCTGCGCCAGTCGTCGCGCACCTTGGTGATGAGGGTGTCACCGAGGCCGACGTCGCCGTGCACGACCCGGGCGTCGAGGAGCCCCATGGCGACCTTGAGGTCCCGGTCGGCTTCGGTGACGGCCTCGCGGACGGTGCGGACGCTGTGGTCCACCTGGAGCCCGGCGTCCCAGAGCGGGTACCAGACCTGGTCGGCGAGCGCGGCGACGTCGCGGCGCCCCTGGTGCAGCAGCAGGATGTCGAGGTCGCTGCCGGGGCACAGCTCCCCGCGGCCGTAGCCGCCGACGGCCACGAGGGCGACACCATCCTGGGCGGGGATGAGCTCGGCGAGCCACTCGTCGATCAACGCGGCGTACGCGCGACTGAAGGCACTGCCCCGCGACGATGAGTCGCGGAGCAGTGCCTCCAGCCTGGGGTTAGAGCGCGTCCCGACCAGCTTCTCCGGTCCGGATCCGCACGACGGTTTCGACGGGCACGATCCAGATCTTTCCATCTCCGATCTTGCCCGTTTTCGCCGATCCGGTGATGGCCGAAGCCACCTTCTCGGCGTCGGGGTCGTCGACGAGCACCTCGATTCGAACCTTCGGCACGAAGTCCACTTCGTACTCCGCGCCTCGGTACACCTCGGTGTGCCCACGCTGACGGCCGTAGCCTCGAACCTCGGAGATGGTCATCCCCGAGACCTCGAGCGCCCGCAGCGCTTCGCTGACCTCATCGAGCTTGAAGGGCTTGATGACTGCGATGACGAGTTTCACAATCTCTCCAGTCAAGCGGGTGGGGACCCGGTCGTGGCGCCGGACGGTGTCTTTCCAGCGTCCAGCTCGGACGTGACCCCGGAGTGGGTCTCAGCACGCAGGACGAAGTCGGGGTAACAGACCTGCCCGAACTCGCCCTCGTCGGTGCCTTCGATCTCGACCTCGGGCGACACCCGGATCTGCATGAATCGCTTGGCGATCGTGAAGATCAGGTACGTGATCCCGAAGGCCCAGAAGAAGCCCACACCAACGTCGATGACCTGAGCACCCATCTGGCTCATGGCCCCGTGCGTGGCGAAGAGCTTGTCGCCGTCGAGGATGGCGGGGATGATGCCTTTCACCCCTTGGAAGATGCCGTTCCATCCCACGGACTTGGCGGGGTACGTGCCGTCGGCGAACAGCCCGACAGCAAGGAGGCCCCACGCGCCGCAGAAGCCGTGGACCGAGATGGCACCACAGGGGTCGTCGATCTTGGCCCTCTTGTCGAGGAACTCGACGGCGTAGACGACGACGAACCCAGCAATGATCCCGATGGCGACGGCCGCCCACGGGGCGACGAACGCGCACGGCGCCGTGATGGCGACGAGCCCGGCCAGCATCCCGTTACAGGTCATCGAGATATCGGGTTTGCCCCACTTGGCGTTGGTCCACGCCATCGCGACGACGGCACCCGCGGACGCGGCGAGCAGCGTGTTCACGGCCACCGTGGCGATCCGCAGGTCCGTCGACCCGAACGTCGAGCCGGGGTTGAAACCCATCCACCCGAAGGTGAGGACCAGCGTGCCGATGACCGCGTACCCGAGGTTGTGCCCGGGGAACGCATTTGCGGTCCCGTCCTTGTTGTACTTCCCGATCCTCGGTCCGAGGATCATCGCCAGCGCAAGGGCCGCCCACCCCCCGGTGGCATGCACGACACCGGATCCGGCGAAGTCCACAGCCCCGTTGCCGAGCTTGAACATCCCGTTCCCGAGCTGGGACAGCCAGCCGCCGCCCCACATCCACATGCCGTAGATGGGGTAGATCACCGCACCCATCGCGATCTCCGCCAGGATGAACCCGGCGAAGCTGACGCGCTCGGCGATGGCGCCGATGATGATGTAGCCCGCGGTCTCCATGAACACGACCTGGAACAAGAAGAACGCCATGACGGCGACGTCGTAGCTGTTCCCGGACTGCAGGAAGAACCCGTGGAAGCCGATGAGCCCGGCGGTGCCGTGCCCGAAGATCCCGTTCAGTGGTGAGGCCCCGCCCAGGTTGGCGATCGGTGAGACTCCACCGAACTGGAACGCGAATCCGACGGCGTAATAAGCGAGCAACGCGATCACGAACGATGACAGGTTCATCATCATCATGTGCCCGGCGTTCTTCGCCCTGGTTAAGCCGGTGACTAAGAAGGCGAACCCGACCTGCATGAACAGCACGAGGAAGCCCGTGATGAGGATCCACGTGAAGTTGATCGAGATCGCCAGATGGCCAGTGGTATTAGCGAGTGCATTGATCCCGACTTGGGAGAGCTCGACCTTCTTGACCCCGGCCTGGGCCAGGTAGTCGGACGTTGCTCCAGTCTTTGAGCCGGTCGGGTCGGCGTTGTGGCTGAACTGGCTGACGGCGAGTAACGCAATGAGCGTTACCAGCGTCATCGCAAACAGCTTTTTGCCCCTGGACACTGGTTCCTCCCCAGTCCCGCCCGGAGGCGAGAAGGTCAAAAGCCAACGCGGGACATCCGCGCCGTCAGGGAAGGTAAGAAACGATCGCTTCGCCCTCCTTTCTGGTCGGTCAAGCGTCCGTTACGGAAATCCGTCAGGTATCTGACGGAATCGTCACAGTGGCCTCAGAGGCCTCGTGGGGTCCCGGCCATGACGATTCCGGCCGGGGGACACGGCCCTCGGCCCGCGGTCGGCCGGTGACGGGCGCAGGACCGAGGGGTCAGCCGGCGCGGGCGGCGGACCGGGTGGCCTTGCGGTGCTCGATCGCCAGGTCGACGAGGTCGCTGACGATGGCCGCGAGGCGGAAGTCCTTCGGGGTGTAGATGGCGCTGACCCCGGCGGCGGTGAGGGGGGCCCGGTCGGCGTCGGGGATGATCCCGCCGACGACCACGGGAGCGTCGACGCCAGCCTCGCGGAGGAGGTCGAGGATCTCGGGCACCAGGGCCAGGTGCGAGCCCGACAGGATCGAGAGGCCGACGAGGTCGACGTCCTCGTCACGGGCCGCGGCCGCGATCTGGGCCGGGGTGAGCCGGATCCCCTGGTAGATGACCTCGAGGCCGGCGTCACGGGCGGCGACGGCGAGCTGCTCGGCTCCGTTCGAGTGCCCGTCGAGGCCGGGCTTGCCGACCAGGAGTCGGATGGGGCCGCCGAGATCACGGGCCGCGGCCTGCACCCGCTGGCGGACCGCCTCCAGCTCCCCAATCGGCGCGGTGGTGACCCCGCCGACGCCGGTGGGGGCGCGGTATTCGCCGAAGACCTCGCGCAGGGCCCCAGCCCACTCCCCGACGGTGCCGCCGGCGCGGGCCAACGCGATCGTGGCCGGCATGAGGTTCTCGTCGGTCGTCGCGCCGGCCCGCAGCGCGTCGAGGGCTCGGGCCGCCGCGGTGTCGTCCCGGGCCTGGCGCCACCGTTCCAGCTGCTCGATCTGGGCGGCCTCGGCGGCGGGGTCAACGACGAGGATGTGCTCGGCGTCCTCGGTGACGAGCGGCGACGCCGCGGTCTCGGTGAACCGGTTCACGCCCACGACGGTGAGGTCACCGTCTTCGACGGCGCGCCGTCGAGCGGCGTGGCTCTGCACCAGCCGGCTCTTCATGGCGTCGATCATCTCGAAGGCGCCGCCACCCTCGAGGACCCAGGCCAGCTCGGCTTCGGCGGCGGCTTCGAGCTCACGGGTCTTGGCCTCGACGACCCGGGAGCCCTCGAAGAGATCCTCGTACTCCAAGATGTCGGTCTCGTAGGCCAGGACCTGCTGGATCCGCAAGGACCACTGCTGATCCCAGGGGCGGGGGAGCCCGAGCGCCTCGTTCCACGTGGGCAGCTGCACCGCGCGGGCCCGGGCGTCGCGCGACAGGGTCACGCCCAGCGCCTCCAGCACGATGCGCTGCACGTTGTTCTCGGGTTGGGCCTCGGTGAGCCCGAGCGAGTTGACCTGGACCCCGTACCGGAAGCGGCGCAGCTTCGGGTCGGTGACGCCGTACCGCTCGGCGGTCAGGCGATCCCAGAGCCGGCCCATCGCCCGCAGCTTGCACATCTCCTCGACGAACCGGATGCCGGCGTTGACGAAGAACGACATCCGCCCGACCACGACCGGCAGGTCCTCGGGTTGCACCTGGCCGGACTCCTGCACCGCGTCGAGCACCCCGAACGCGGTGGCGAAGGCGTACGCGATCTCCTGCACCGGCGTCGCGCCCGCCTCCTGGAGGTGATACGAGCAGACGTTGATCGGGTTCCACCGGGGGACGTGCTGCACGGTGTGACAGATCAGGTCGACGGTGAGGCGCCGGGATGCCTGGGGGCCGAAGATGTAGGTGCCCCGACTGAGGTACTCCTTGACGATGTCGTTCTGGGTCGTCCCGGCGAGGCGCCCGGGGTCGATGCCCCGCTCCTCGGCGAGCGCCAGGTACAGGCCCAGCAGCCACATGGCGGTGGCGTTGATGGTCATCGAGGTGTTCATCTCCTCGATGGGGATCCCGTCGAAGAGGGTGCGCATCTCACCCAGGTGGGGGACGGGGACCCCGACCTTGCCGACCTCGCCCCGGGCGAGGGGGTCGTCGGGGTCGTACCCGGTCTGGGTGGGAAGGTCGAAGGCGATGGACAGGCCGGTCTGGCCCTTGGCGAGGTTGGTGCGGTAGAGCTCGTTCGACGCGGTCGCGGACGAGTGACCCGAGTAGGTCCGCATCAACCACGGATGGTCCTTCACCGGGTCCATTCTCGTCGCCTCCGGCGCTGGTGACGACCCCGACGGTGTCGGCTCAGCGCTGGTAGTCGTAGAAGCCCATCCGGGACTTCCGCCCGTACCGCTCGGCGCTCACCATGCGGCGCAGCAGCGGCGCCGGCGCGTAGTTGGGGTCGTTGAACTCGGCGTAGAGCGCCTCGAGGATCGCCAAGCTGGTGTCGAGCCCGACGAGGTCCAGCAGCTCGAGGGGACCCATCGGGAAGTTGCAGCCGCCCTTCATCGCCGCGTCGATGTCGTCGCGGGTGGCGACGCCGGCGTCGAGCAGCTTGACCGCGTTGTTGAGGTAGGGAAAGAGGAGGGCGTTGACGATGAAACCGGCTTGGTCGCGCACGTCGACGACGGTCTTGCCGCACCGCTCGGCGAACGCCCGGGCCGTGGCCACCGTCTCGTCGGACGTGGTGATGGCTCGAACCATCTCGACGAGGGCCATCATCGGCGCCGGGTTGAAGAAGTGGATGCCGCAGACCTGATCGGGCCGGCCGGTCTCCATCGCCAGGGCGACGACGGGCAGCGTCGAGGTGTTGGTCGCCAGCACCGCGGCGTCGCCACAGACCCGATCGAGCTCGTTGAACAGGTGCCGTTTGGTCGCCAGGTCCTCGATGACGGATTCGACGACGAGGTCGCAGTCGGCGAGCTCCCCGAGGTCGGTGGTCACCGAGAGGCGTTGGAGGATGGCCTGGCGCTCGGTGTCGTCGAGGCGGCCCTTCTCGACCTGCTTGCCGAGCGACTTCTCGAGGCCCGCGACGAGCGCGTCGGCGCTGCTCTGGGCCCGGCTGCGGACCACGACCTCGAATCCGGCCTTCGCCGCGACCTCGGCCACGCCGGCGCCCATGATCCCGGAGCCGACGACTCCGACCCGTTTGACCTCCACCCGCGTCTCCTCTCGGCCGGGACGAAGCCAACAGGTTACTGCCCAGTAGCAATCCGCTGGAGGCGAACGAGGCCGGCGCCGACCAGGACCGGACCGGCTAGCAGCAGCTTCGCGGCTGCGATCCACAGGGTGACGGTCTCGCCGACGCTGCCGGTGTCGAGGACCGAGAGGAGCACCGCGCAGGCCACGCCGACGAGGAAGAGGACGACGCCGGACACGACCGCGGCGCGGGCGCGTCCCGCGGTCCGAAAGATCGGGTCGCGGCGGTGGGGGCTGACCGGATCGACGGGGCGGACGGGGTCGCTGGCGCCGGGCGGGGGGTGATGCCGACGGTCGTAGGCGGCGCGGCTGCGGGGCCGGATGAGCGTCTGGTAGGCGAGGGTGAGGTCCTTGAACCGCTCGGCCACGACGGGGTCGCCGGGGTTGCGGTCGGGGTGCATCGCCTTGGCGTGGGCCCGGAACGCGGTCGCGATCTCGTCGGGCGACGCGTCCGACGCGACGCCCAGCACTTGGTAGAGATCGCCCCGACGCACCGTGACCGACGCCATGAGCCCAGTATGGGGCGCAACCCGGTCCGGGCCCAACCGGGACGTCTAAGGTCCGGCCGATGTCGGCCACGCGGGGCGCTGGGACGCTCGCCCTCGTCGGCGGGGGCGAATGGACCGACGGCTGTCGGGGCTTCGACGCCGCCCTGCTCGCTGCGTCGGGCGGCCGGGAGGTGGTCGTGCTGCCGTCCGCGGCCGCGTACGAGCATCCGGAACGGGTCGCGGAGCGGGCGGTGGAGTACTTCCGTGACCTCGACGCCAAGGCCAAGCCCCTGATGGTCCTGCACCGGGCCGAGGCCGAGGATCACAAGATCGCGGCCACGGTCCGCAAGGCCCACTTCGTGTACCTCTCGGACGGCTCCCCGTTGCACCTGCGTTCGGTGCTGAAGGACTCCGTCCTCTTCGAGGCGATGCTCGCGGCGTATCACGCCGGCGGTGTGCTCGCCGCGTCTGGGGCCGGGGCCACGCTCGTGTGCGACCCGATGGTCGATCCTCGCGGTGGGGCTTACACCGTCGGCTTGGGGATCATCTCGGGCCTGGCCGTGTTCCCGTACCACGGCACCACCGCCGAGCATCTCCGCGAGCGCTCCATCGACCTGCTCCCGTCCGGGGCCCGGCTGGTCGGCATCGACGAGCAGACCGCCCTGGTGCGCGATCCCCTCGGCGAATGGCGCGTCGTCGGGGTGGGCACCGTCACGGTGTACCGGGGCCGGGAATCGACGCGCTACGACACCGGGTCCCTCGTGCCCGACCTCGAGGTTTAGCTGCTCGACGGCGTCGCGGTCCCCGGGACCGAGACGACGGCGACCTTGGTGATGACGACCGGCTTCGTCAACGCGCCGTCGCCCGACGAGGGCGCGAAGCCCTCGATCTTCTGCGCGATGTTCAAGCCCGTCGTGATGTGGCCGAACACCGCGTAGTCGGGGGTGAGCCCGGCGGGGCCTTTCGCGCCCGTGACGATGAAGAACTGCGATCCCACCGCTCCGGACGGGTCCGAACCGGTCTTGGCGAACGCCAACGTCCCGAGCGGGTACGCCGAACCCCCGGCGGTGGTGGTCGGCGTCTCGGCCTGGGCGGTGTAGCCGGGACCCCCCGCGGGCGTCTGGTCCGGGCTCCCGACCTGGACCACGAAGCCCTTCGCGGCCCGGACGAACGCCAGGTTGTCGTAGAAGCCCTGGTTGGCCAGGGTCACGAAGTTGTTGACCGCCTTCGGGTAGTGCGCCGCGTCGAGGCTGGCGGTGATCGTTCCGCAGGTGGTCTGGATCGTCGCGGTGTACGTCGCGTGCGGGTCGATGGTCAACGGGGGGGCGGTGAGACGGGCGGCCTTCGCGGGCGGGGTCTTGACGGTCTTGCAGGTGGAGGCGCTCGCCGAGTTCGAGCTGCCGTTGGACACGCTCAGGATGACCCCGACGATGATCACCGGGACGGCCACGATGGCGAAGCCGCGCGCCGTCCGCATCGTCCGGCGCCGCTTGTCGATCCGCTCCTCGATCTCGCGCCGCGTCTCGCGGTTGAGGCGCTGACGTTCGCGTTTGGCGGCCTTCGACACGGGGGCGGAGTCTACGGAACCCAGCCGGGTCCCGGGGGGGCGCGCCGGTACCATCGGTGGCGTGAGCCTCGTCGTGCAGAAGTACGGCGGCACCTCGGTTGCGGACCCCGACCGGATCAAGGCCGTCGCCGACCACATCATCGCCACTCGCCGCTCCGGGGCCGAGGTGCTCGTCGTGGTGTCCGCGATGGGCTCCACCACCGACGAGCTCGAGCGCCTCGCCCACGAGGTGTCCGGCGTGCCCTCAGCCCGGGAGCTCGACATGCTCCTCACCGCCGGGGAGCGCATCTCCATCGCCCTGCTCTGCATGGCGATCATCGACCGGGGTGAGCACGCCGTGAGCCTCACCGGCTCCCAGGCGGGGATCCTCACCGACACCACCCACGGGCGGGCCAAGATCGTCGAGGTCCGAGCCGAACGGCTCCGCGAGACCCTCGCGACGGGCGCGATCGCGGTTGTCGCCGGCTTCCAGGGCGTCTCGACCTCGGCCGACATCACCACCCTCGGCCGGGGCGGCTCGGACACGACCGCGGTCGCGCTCGCCGCCGCCCTCGGCGCCGACGTCTGCGAGATCTACACCGACGTCGCCGGGGTCTTCACCGCCGACCCTCGCATCGTCCCGAAGGCGCGTCGATTGCCGCGAGTGTCGTACGAGGAGATGCTCGACCTCTCCGCGACCGGCGGGCGCGTCCTCGCGCTGCGCTCCGTCGAGTTCGCCCGCACCTATCACGTCCCGGTCCACGTCCGCTCCAGCTTCACCTGGGAGCCCGGCACGTGGGTCGGAGAGGAGGACCCGTCGATGGAGCAAGCCATCATCTCTGGCGTCACGCACGACGTGTCGGAGGCCAAGGTCACGATCGCGCGCGTCCCCGACCGACCCGGGATCGCCGCCCGGCTGTTCCGGACCCTCGCCGACGAATCCGTCAACGTCGACATGATCGTGCAGAACGTGTCGAGCGCCGGTCACACCGACATCTCGTTCACCGTCCCGAAGGACGACCTGACCCGGACCCTGAAGGTCATGGAGACCATCGTCGAGGACCTCGAGGCCAGCGGCGTCACCCACGACGCCGACGTCGGCCGGGTCTCCATCGTCGGGGCGGGCATGAAGACGAACCCCGGCGTCGCGGCGTCGATGTTCGAAGTCCTCGCCGGCGACGACATCAACATCGAGATGATCTCCACCTCGTCGATCCGCATCTCGTGTGTCGTCCAGGCCGGCGACGTCGAGCGTGCCGTCCGCGCTCTGCACGACGCCTTCCAACTCGAACGGGGATGAGCACCGTGCGCGTCGGGCTGGTCGGCGCCACCGGCCTCGTGGGCGCGGAGATGCTCCGGGTCCTCGAGGAGCGCCAGTTCCCGGTCGGTGAGCTGCGGGTCTACGCGTCGCCCCGCTCGGAGGGCCGGCGGCTCCGCTTTCGAGACGACGACGTGGTCTGTCAGCGCCTCACCGACGGGTGCTTCGACGGCCTCGACCTCGTGATCGTCGACGTCGACGACCCGCTCGCGGCCGAGTGGGCTCCCCAGGCCGTTGCCGCGGGAGCGACGGTGGTCGACAACTCGGCCGCGTTCCGCATGGATCCCGACGTGCCCCTCGTCGTCGCCGAGGTCAACCCCAACGACGCCCGCTCGCTCCCGAAGGGCATCGTGTCCTGCCCGAACTGCACCACGATGATCCTCATCACCGCGCTGGCTCCCCTGCACCGTGCCGCCGTGATCGATCGGCTCGTCGTCTCCACCTACCAGTCGGTGTCGGGGGCGGGGCAGAGTGGGATGCGCGAGCTCGCGGAGCAGTGGACGAAAGGCGCCGGTCAAGAGGAGACGCTGCGCCGCGCCGGAGCCATACCCGGCGCCATCGAACCAGGCGAGGTCTGGCCCCGCCCGATCGCCGGGAACGTCATCCCCGCCGCCGGGTCCCTCGGGGAGCGGGGCTACACGTCCGAGGAATGGAAGCTCGTACGGGAGAGCCGCAAGATCCTCCACGCCCCGGACCTCAATGTGAGCCCCACCTGCGTCCGGGTTCCCGTCTACGTCGGGCACTCGATGAGCGCCAACGTCCGGTTCGCCCGCGGCCTCTCACGGGCCGACGCGGCCGCCGTCCTCGCGGACGCCCCGGGCGTGGCCCTCGTCGACGGTGGTGACGGTGCCCCCACTCCACTCGAAGGCGCCGGCATCGACCCGGTCCTCGTCGGTCGCCTCCGCGACGACCCGTTCGACGAACAGACCCTGAACCTCTGGGTCACCGGCGACAACCTGCGAAAAGGCGCGGCGCTCAACGCGGTGCAGATCGCCGAGCTGCTTTACGCGCCGACCTAGTCGGGACCCCACGTGCGGCTGGCGCGTGGCGCGGCGATCCGCCCATCGGATGGGCGGAGCCGGTACGGCTCAGGCGGCGCGACGTTGACCAGAACTGGAGTCCCCGTGCTGCGCACGAAGGACGCCGACGCGGCGAGACCCGAGCTGTCCGACCTCGGCGCCGGGCGCCGAGGTCGCGTGCTTAGCCCGAACGAGGACGTCCACTCCCGAGACGGCGGCGAGGACCACCGCCGTGATGCCCATACCGAGAAGGAAGCCCACGGCCAGCAGTTCTAGGGTCATGATCAGCATGACGTATGACTACCCGTTCGGTGGTCGCCCGAAACCGGCGTCGATCCGTTTATCGATCAGGACCGAACGGGTAACGAAGCGGGCGTGATCGCGCTGTTGCAATGGGTGGCCATCATTGGGTTAGGTGCGGCGGCGGTGTACGTCCTGCGCTACGACCCGAGGTCGTCTTCGGTGTCGTCGTCCGGGCTCCCCGGCGCGAAACCTGACGCTGGGCGTGGCGAGGCGCTCGCACCGGAGCGCGGTCGAGTCAACGCGGGAGCAGATGGTCGGGCTGCCGGGACTTGAACCCGGGACCTCTTCGTCCCGAACGAAGCGCGCTACCAAACTGCGCCACAGCCCGTAAGAGGAGGAGAGTGTAGTGGCGGCCTCGCGCCGGCCCGTTGGCGTTCAGGCCAAGGACCGGGTGCCGCAGCTACACGCCGGCGCGCTGACCGAGCAGACGCTTGACCGTGCGGCGCAGCGTCCCTGGATCGATGGGTTTCACCAGCTCGGCGCTCGCGGCGGCCCGCTTGGCGAGGAACCGGTCATGTTCACGGTCGAGGAGCAACAGGATGGGGACGTCCGGGACCCGCCCGGCCGAGGCCTCCAGGTGCAGGTCGATCGCCACCGCCACGCCGCCCATGTTGTCGATCTGGAGGTCGAGGATCACGAGATCGGGATGGCGGTTAGCGACGAGGTCGCGGACCTCTTGTCCCCGGTTGACCTCGATGAGCTCGAGATCCGGTCCGGTGAGGGCCGTTCGCACCTGCGCGCGAATCCAGGCGCCATCGGCGGCAACGAGGACAGTGGCCACGGGCAGAACCTAGCCGCCGGCGTCGGTCGCTTCGCCGAAGAGGTACTGGGCGACAGCGTCGAGCGCCGAGAAGTCGACGACGTCGTGGGGAAGGGATGGGACGTAGGCGATCGTGCCGGCCCCGATCCGCTGCCCGACGTCGGCAAGGTCGTGCCGTTCTCGAGACCCGAGGTCGACATAGTCGGCGAGGTTCCGGAACCGTGCCGCGAGCCGGCGCGCGG
>DAIMHT010000001.1:9696-32601 GCA_036723155.1 Actinomycetota bacterium | reverse complement strand
GCCGAGGGGGACGAAATCGACGAGGAGGCCCGGGCCCGCGCCGACGACGCCCGGCGGGCGATCGAGAGCGGCGGGGCGCTGCCGGTCCCGGCGGGGGGGCGTGGCGTCGCCCGCTACGAGCCGGTCGACGAGGACGAGCTCGGTGTGACCCGCCGCCAGTTCTTCAACCGGGGGATCCTGGGCGGGCTGCTCCTCGGCGTCAGCGGCTTCGGCGCCGCGTCGCTGGCGTTCCTCTGGCCGGCTGCGGGAGGCGGGTTCGGCGGCAAGATCAACATCGGGACGAAGGCCGACGTCGACGCCGCGATCGCCAAGAAGATGCCGTTCTACAACGCCACCGCGAAGGTGTACGTCCAGCCGTACCCGAAGGACGGGGTCGCGAAGGCCAAGAAGGTACCCGCCTACTCGCCGCTGATCCTCGCCGGGATGGCGCTCGGCTACGTGGCGCTCTACCAGCGGTGCGTGCACCTCGGCTGCCGGGTGCCGTGGTGCCAGTCGTCCCAATGGTTCGAGTGCCCGTGCCACGGCTCGAAGTACAACCGGGTCGGCGAGAAGAAGGGCGGCCCCGCGCCTCGGGGCCTCGACCGCTTCCCGTTCGACATCTCGGGGGGCTCGTTCACGGTCGATACCGGCACCATCGTGCAAGGCCCCCCGATCGGAACCAACACCACGGGCCAGGGCCAGGAAGGGGCATTGTGCGTCTGAGTCCGGCCCGGGCCGCCGTGTTCACATCCGGAGGATCGACCAGCTCGTGAGTTTCGAGACTGCCATCGTCTTGCTCAACGTCGTCGTCGTCGCGGCGATCGGTGGGTTCATCGTGTTCCGCGTCGTCAGCTTGCGCCGCAACCCCGAGCGGCGCCCGCCGCTGAACCTGGCTCCCGGTCTTCCCGACGACGTGCTCGAGGGCCGCAAGCTCGAACGGGTTCTCGGTTGGGCGTTGCTGTTCACGCTGGTCCTCGCGGTGTCGGTCCCCGTCTACTTCCTGGTCGAGCCGACCCGGGAAGCCGACGCCAACGCCCAGTTCCTGCGGCAGTCCATCGCTCGGGGCGCCCGGCTCTTCGCCAACCCGCAGAGCCAGGCCTACGACGCGACTTTCTCGCTCCTCTGCGCCAACTGTCACGGCGTCGACGCCGGCGGCGGACAGGCGCCGTTCGTGCTGCAGCCCGAAGCCGACATCTGCGCGGCCAAGGAGAACCAGAACAACCCGGCGGTGCCGCAGTGCCTGTCCCAGCAGGTGGCGTGGCAGGCGCCACCCCTCAACACGGTGCTGCTGCGCTTCGATCCCGACCAGGTGGCGCAGATCATCACCTACGGGAGACCGGGGACACCCATGCCCCCGTGGGGAGTCGCGAGCGGAAAGGGCGTGCTCGGGCCCCAGGGGATCGACGACCTCGTGAACTACCTCCAGAGCATCCAGGTCTCCCAGGCGAAAGCGCAACAGCAGGCGACCGCGGCGATCAGCCAGTACAAGAAGGACGCCACGACGCTCGTGAGCACCACCCAGGACAGCCTCACGGCGGCGCAGAGCGACCTCGCCGCGGCCCAGGCCCGGGGGGCGGCGCCGGCCACCGTGGCCGGGTTGCAGGCCAACGTCGCGCAGCTCCAAGCCGAGCTGGCCTCGGCGCAGGCGAACAACACCCAGGTGCAAGGCCTCAGTGAGGGGGCCGTCCTGTTCCGGCTGAACTGCGCCCGCTGCCACACCAAGAACTGGTCGTTCGCGGACCCGACGAAGCTCAACCAGCCGCCGCCGGCCCGCCAGGGCAGCGGCGCGTTCGGTCCACCCCTCACCGACGGGACCGTCCTGTTGCAGTTCCCGGGCGCGGCGGGACGCGACATGCAGCTTGCGTGGGTCTCGGCCGGGGTCCCGGCCAACCAGCAGTTCGGCGTGCGAGGCATCTCCTCGGGGCGGATGCCGCATTTCGGCCGAATCCTGACCGCGAACCAGATCTCCGAAATCGTGGACTACGAGCGAAGCCTGTAGACGGAGCGATCGAGTGGCATCCATCCTCGCCCAAGTGGCCCCGCCGCCTCCGAGCGGCATCTGGTACCCGACGATCCTCGGCATCCTCGTCGTCGCGGTCGCGATCATGTTGTTCTGCGGCTCGATCTACGTGCTGTTGGCCACGAACCTGGGCGCCCGGCTCGGGTTCCTCGCCGTCTTCACCGCCTTGGCGGGGTTCATGGTCCTGCTCACGACGCTGTGGATGTTCACCGCGTCGCCGTTGAACACCCTCAAGGGGATCCCGCCGGCCTGGAAGCTCCAGACGGTCGTCAAGAGCCTCGATCAGCCGTCGGTCCCCTCGGCGGTGCGCGACGCGCCGATCAAGGGGCGCAAGGTCCCGACCGCCAGCCAGTCGGACCTCAAGGCGGTCGTGGACGCCAACCTGGTCATCCAGCAGCCGATCGCCAACATCCCCGCGGCCCCGAACACGAACAAGTACGCCGAGTTCATGGTGGTCACCGACTACACGACCACGAACTACTACGAGATCGGCGGCAGCAACCCGCATCTCGTCGACTGGCAGATCAACCATAAGCCGCTCTACGCCGTGGTGCAGTTCTGCGCCGTCCCCCCGAGCAACCTTCCGTTCGGGGTGCCGCCGCCGCCCCCGACGTGTGACAAGACGTCACCCAAGAACGGGTTCGCGATCCTCACGCGCAGCTTCGGGTCACTGCGGATCCCGCCGTTCGTGGCGTTCGTGCTCTCGGTGATCCTGTTCTCGCTCGGACTCCTGTCCCTGCACTGGCGAGAGAAGGACGAGCGGGCGGCCGCGGCGGCCGCGGCGGCCGTTGACGCCAAGGTCCCGGCCGAGACGCGCACCCCGGCCCCGGTGTCGAGTTGACAAGGATGGTGACGATGCGTTCGGTTCGATCCTTCGTTTTGGCAGTGTCCGTTGTCGGGGTCGTGCTCGTCGGCGCCGCGGCTCCCGCCGGCGCGCAGCAGCTCGTCGACGCGGGGGGCGACAACGGCCAGGGCGGCCTGGCGTTCGTGCTCATGGCGCTCATGGTGTTCGTGATCGGCTTCGCGCTGTTCTATATGGACCGGGTCCGACGCCGCCGCGCCGCCGAGCAGGACGAGCGTCACTAACCCGACGTCGCGACCTCAGCCGCGGCTTCGGCGGCGGCGTCGACGGTCCGGTCGATGACCGCGTCGTCGTGGGCGACGCTCGGGAACATGGCCTCGAACGGGCTCGGCGCGAGGAACACGCCCCGGGCCAGCATCGCTTGGAAGAATCGGGCGTAGCGCTTCGCGTCCGCGGCGCGTGCCGTCTCGTAGTCCGTCACCGGCGCGTCGGCGAAGAACAGCCCGCACAGTGTCCACGCCCGCGGGACCTGCACCGCGAGCCCGCCGGCACGGATCGCGCCGCTGAGACCGTCGACCAGACGACAGACCCGGCGCTCGAGCTCCTCGTAGAGGCCCGCGTCGAGGCGGGCCAGCACCGCGAGCCCGGCCGCGGTCGCCAACGGGTTCCCGGAGAGGGTGCCGGCCTGGTACACGGGCCCGACCGGCGCCAGCTCGTCGAGGAGCGCGCCGGGGCCACCGATCGCCGCCAGCGGCAACCCGCCCCCGAGGACCTTCCCGAAGATGGTCAGGTCGGGGGTGATCCCGGTCCGCCCCTGCGCGCCGGCGGGCCCGACCCGGAATCCCGTGATGACCTCGTCGAACACCAAGAGCGCGTCGGCGCTGTCGCAGCGGCGGCGGAGCCCGGCGAGGAACCCCGGGGACGGAGGGACGAGGCCCATGTTGGCGGCGACCGGCTCCACCAGGACCGCGGCGATGTCGTCCCCCTGGGTGTCGAACACCGCGTCCATCGCCGCCTCGTCGTTGTAGGGAACGACCACGGTGTCGGCGACGGCGCCGTCGGTGACGCCCGCCGAGCCGGGGATCCCGAGCGTGGCGACACCGCTCCCGGCGGCGACGAGGAGCGCGTCGAGGTGGCCGTGGTAGCCACCGGCGAACTTCACGATCGTGGGCCGTCCCGTCGCCCCCCGGGCGAGGCGCACCGCGGTCATCGCGGCCTCGGTCCCCGAGGACACCAGACGGAGCTTCTCGACCGACGCCACCCGGTCGGCGACGGCCTCGGCGAGCTCAACCTCGGCTCGGGTCGGGGCTCCGAAGGATGTCCCGGCGGCCGCGGCGCGCTGCACCGCTTCGACGACGGCAGGGTGGGCATGCCCGAGGATCGACGCGCCCCACGACTGGACGTAGTCCACGTATCGGGTCCCGTCGGTGGCGACCAGGAACGCGCCGTCGCCGCGGGCCACGAAGAACGGGTCGCTGCCGACGCTCGCGAACGACCGCACCGGTGAGTTGACCCCGCCGGGGATGCGGGCCAGGGCCCGCGACCAGAGCTCGTCGCTCACTGGAGGCGTTCGGCTACTCGACGGGCCGCGTAGGTGAGGACGAAGTCGGCACCGGCTCGTTTGATCGCGGTGAGATGCTCGAGCATGACGGCGTCACCGTCGAGCCAGCCGTTCGCGGCCGCGGCTTCGACCATCGCGTACTCGCCGCTGACGTGGTACGCCCCGAGCGGAACCGCGGCCGTGGCCCGGACCTGGCTCACCACGTCGAGGTAAGCGAGGGCGGGCTTCACCATGACGAGATCGGCGCCTTCGGCGACGTCGAGCGCGACCTCGGTCTGGGCTTCGCGGGCGTTGGCCGGATCCATCTGGTAGCCGCGGCGGTCACCGAAGCTCGGGGTGCACTCGGCGGCGTCCCGGAACGGGCCGTAGAGGGCGGACGCGTACTTGGCCGCGTAGGCGAGGATCGCGGTCTCGGTCCGTCCCGCGGTGTCGAGCGCGGCCCGGATGGCGTGCACCTGACCGTCCATCATCCCGGAGGGAGCCACGACGTCGGCCCCCGCAGCGGCCTGGGCGACCGCGATCGACCCGTACCGGTCGAGTGTCGCGTCGTTGTCGACGGTGCCGTCGGGGCGCAGGACGCCGCAATGCCCGTGGTCGGTGTACTCGTCCAAGCAGGTGTCGGCGACGAGGACGACGTCGTCACCGACCTCGTCGCGCAGGGCCCGGAGCGCGACGGCGAGCACGCCATCAGGGTCGTCGGCCCCCGACCCGCGGGCGTCTTTGGTCGCCGGGACCCCGAAGAGCACCACCGCGGGGATCCCGAGGCCGGCGAGGGCCCGGACCTCCTTGCGGAGGCTCTCCACGGTGTGCTGCACGACGCCGGGCATCGACGCCACCGGCTCGGGGTCGGTGAGACCCTCCTTGACGAACAGGGGGGCAACGAGGTCGTCGATGCCGACACGGGTCTCGGCGACGAGGCGCCGCCAGGCGGCGGTGCGACGCAGCCGTCGAGGCCGCTGCTCGGGGAAGGGCACCCCCCGATGGTACGGCCCGGTGAGGCCGGCTCCCTCTCGGCGATGCGGGCCGATCAGGCGAGGGTGTCGAGCACCGCGTCGACGAGCCCGTCGATGGTGTGCACGGTCGCCTCGGCGTCGACGCGCAGGCCGAGCTCGCGGGCGGTGGTGGAGGTGATGGGACCAATCGACACGACGGCGGGTTGGGGATCGAGGGTCCCGACGAGCTCGACGAAGTTCCGGACGGTGGACGAGGACGTGAACGTGACCGCGTCGACCTCACCCCGGCGGACCTGGTCGAGAATCGCCGGGTCGGGCTCCGCGGCCCGGGTCCGATACAGCGGCAGGACGTCGACGCGGTAGCCGAGCGCGCGCAGGCCCGCGGGGAGGACGTCGCGGGCCTGCTCGGCCCGGGCCAGCAGCACCCGCCGGTCGGGACCGTCAGGGCGCGGGAACGCGTCGAGGAGCGCTTCGGCGACGAACCGGTCGGGGACGAGGTCGGCGCGCACCCCGTACCGGGCGAGCGCGGCGGCGGTGCCGGGCCCGATCGCGGCGACGCGGACCCCGGCGAGCCTCCGGGCGTCGCCACCGGCGGGGATGATGCCCCGCTCAAAGAGGGCGGAGACCCCGTTCGCCGAGGTGAGCACGAGCCAGTCGACCGCGTCGAGCGGCGGCAACGCCACCGGCAGCGGGTCGATGCGGATCGAGGGCAGCTCGACGACGTTGGCGCCGAGCTCGGTGAGGCGGGCCCGCAGCTCGCTGGCCTGCTCCCGGGCTCGGGTGACGACGATGGTGCGCCCGAAGAGGGGCCGCCGTTCGAACCAGCCGAGGTCGAGGGCGGCGACGGCGCCGACCACAACCGCGGCCGGCGCGGCGACCGCGAGGTCGGCAACGGTTCCGAGCGTCGCCCGGGTGGTCCGCTGGTCGGGCCGGGTCCCGGCGTGGACCGCGGCGACCGGCGTGTCGGCGGCGAGGCCCGCGGCGAGGAGCTGGGTCGCGATCGCGGGGAGCGTCGCGGCGCCCATGAGGATCACGAGGGTGCCGCCGGCGGCGGCGAGCCGGGCCCAGTCGACGTCGGTGTGGCCCTTGGTCGGGTCTTCGTGTCCGGTGACGATCGTGACGTGGGTGGACAGGCCCCGGTGGGTGACCGGGATCCCGGCATAGGCGGGCGCGGCGACCGCGCTCGTGACGCCGGGGACGATCTCGAACGAGATGCTCGCGGCGGCGAGGGCTTCGGCTTCCTCGCCGCCGCGTCCGAACACGAACGGGTCGCCCCCTTTGAGGCGCACCACGGCCCGGCCGGCCCGACCGTGCTCGACGAGGAGGGCGTTGATCTGGTCTTGGGTGGCGTCGACGGAGCCGGGTGCCTTCCCCACCGAGATGCGCCGCGCGGTGGCGGGGGCGAGGTCGAGGAGGGCGTCGGTGCCGAGCCGGTCGTAGATGACGACGTCGGCTGCCGCGAGTAGCTCGGCGCCCCGTCGGGTGAGCAGACCGGGGTCGCCGGGGCCGGCTCCGACGAGCGCGACGGTCACGCCAGGTCCTCGAGGACGAGGCGACCGCCGTGCTCGTCGACGAGGCGGCGGGCCGCGGCCCGCCCCGTGGCCTCGGGGTCCTCGCCGCTGACTGTGGTCCGGAGCACGAGCCGCCCGTCGAGGGAGGCGAGCAGCGCGTCGATGGTCACGCCGGCCGGCTCGACATGCGCGAGCGCGCCGACGGGCACGTCGCAGCCGCCGCCGAGCTCGGCGAGGAAGGCCCGTTCGGCGTCGACGGCGCGGCGGACGTCGACGTCGTCGATGGCCTGCACCACACCGATGCGGTCATCGTCGTCGGCGCGGCACTCGACGGCGAGGGCGCCTTGGGCCACCTGGGGCAGCAGGATCGACGGGTCGACCCGATGCACCCGGTCGTCGACGAGGTCGAGTCGGTCCAGGGCGGCGGCCGCGATGACGACCGCGTCGAAGCGGTCGAGACGCGTGAGGCGGGTGGGGACGTTGCCGCGCAGCTCCCCGAAGGTGAGATCGGGGCGGTGATGGGCGAGCTGGGCTCGGCGGCGCACCGAGCCGGTCCCGACGCGTGCGCCGGTCGGCAGCGACTCGAGGGTGCCGCCGACGAGCGCGTCTCGGGGGTCGGCCCGCTCGGGGACCGCGGCGAGGACGAGGCCGGGCGGGGTGAGCGGAGGCAGGTCCTTGGCCGAGTGGACGGCGATGTCGGCTCGCCCGTCGAGCACCGCGTCTTGGACCTCGCTGACGAACACGCCCCGGCCGCCGAGGGTGTGGATGGGCGTCTCTCGGTCGCGGTCACCGGCGGTCGTGATGATGACGAGCTCGGCGTCACCGCCGAGACGGTCGATGACCCGCTCGGCTTGCCAGCGGGCGAGGGCGCTGCCGCGCGTCGCGACGCGCAGCCCGGGTGTCACTCGGGTTCGTCGAGCGCGAACAGGTCGGCGAGGGCGTCGGCGAGGAGCTCTCCTTGCGCGGTGCCGGCCGCGTCTTTGACCCGGATGGTGGGCTCGTGGAGCAGCTTGTTGACGACCCCGCGGGTCACCTGCTCGATGATCTCGCGGGCGGACGGGTCGAGCGCCTCGAGGCGTGCCGCGCGCCGGTCGATCTCCCGGGTGCGGAGCTCCTCGGCTCGGGCCCGCAGGGCCGCGACGAGCGGCGCCACTTGCCGGGCCGAGCGTTCGACCCGGAACCGGTCGAGCTCCTCGGTGATGATCACCCGCACGTTGCCGACCTCGGCGCGCCGCTGCTGGAGCGACTGCTCGCCGAAGGCCCGCAGGGCCTCGATGTCGAGGAGGGTGATGCCGAAGACCTGACCGACGCCGGGGTCGACGTCGCGGGGGACCGCCACGTCGACGACGAGCAGCGCCCGGCCGTCGCGGCGTTCCATCACCGTCTCCATGTCGCCCCGCTCGATGAGGACGCTGGGGGCGCCGGTCGAGGAGAGCAGGACGTCCGCGGTCACCAGCGCGTCGGGGATCTCATCGAGCGAGATGGCCTGGCCGTCCACGCGGCGGGCCAGCTCCCGGGCCCGGGTGCGGCTGCGGTTGGCGACGACGATCTCGCCGACGCCGGCGCCGGCCAGCGCGACGGCCATGCCTTCTCCGACCTCGCCGGCGCCGAGCAGGAGGACCCGACGGCCCGCGAGGGACCCGAGCCGCTCGGCCGCGAGCGCCACCGCGGCCGAGGAGATGGACACCGCGTGGCGCCCGATGCCGGTCTCGTGGCGGGACCGCTTGCCGACATGGACCGCGTGCCGGAAGGTCCGGGACAGGAGCTGGCCCGCGGTGGCTTCGCGTTCAGCGGTCTGCCAGGCCTCCCGGACCTGTCCGAGGATCTCGCCTTCGCCGATGATCATCGAGTCGAGGCCGGCGGCGACGCCGAAGAGGTGCGCCACCGCGGCGTCGTCGTGGTACGTGTACAGGCTCTCGGCGAGGACGTCGGGGTCGACGCCGGCGAGCTCGGCGAGGTGGTGACGGACGTCGTCGACGCCGGGGTGGAAGCGGGTGGTGCGGGCGTACACCTCGGTGCGGTTGCAGGTGGACAGCAGGACGACCTCGGCGAGGTGCTCCCGGCCGGCCAAGGCATGCAGCGCCTTCGGGAGGGCGCCGGGCGGGACCGTCATCCGTTCGAGGAGGTCGACGGCCGCGGTGCGGTGGTTCAGTCCAACGACGACGAGAGACACGCCCGGAGGAGCTCCTTCGCTTGGGCCACGCGCCCGGTGCGGATCAGATCGAGCATGCCGGAATCGAGCGCCCGTCGCCAATCGAGGGTCTCGCTCGACGTTCCGGCCGCCCGGAGCCGTTCGCGCTCTTCGGAGAGCAGGTCGAGCAGGACGCCCCACTCGGGGCCCATCTCGCTCGCCACATGGTCTTTGAGGTAGGTGGCCAGTGCGGGGCTGCGCCCGCCGGTCCCGATGGTCACCACCAGGTCCCCCTGGCGCACGACCGACATGAGGGTGAAGGAGCACCGGTCGGGGTCGTCGGCGGCGTTGACGAAGATCCGGCGGGCTTCGCCGGCGTCGTAGACCGCCTGGTTGACCGCCGGGTCGGGGGTGGCGGTGGTGGCGAGCCAGGCCTCGTCGAGGTCGGTGGGGACGAACGGCCGTTGGTCCACGGTGACGGCTCCGGACGCCTGCCAGTCCTGCACCTCGGGGCTGAGGTCGGGGGCGACGACGTGGACGGTGGCGCCGGCGTCGAGGAGGGCGGCGATCTTGCGGGCCGCGATTCGCCCCCCGCCGACGACGACGCAGCGCCGGCCGGCGACGAGGAGGTTCACGGGGTAGCCGGTCAGGACGGGGCGTGCCATCGTCCCCATGGTCACACCTGGGCCCGGTCGAGCGCGCGCCGGCGGTGCTGTTGGTAGAAGGAGAGGATCTGCAGCTCGGTGGCCAGGTCGACCTTGCGGAGGGATACCTCGGCGGGGACGACGACGACCGTGGGCGCGAAGTTGAGGATGGCGCCGACCCCGGCGGCGACGAGACGGTCGGCGACCTTCTGGGCCGCGGCCGCGGGGGTGGCGATCACGCCGATGGCGATCTGGCGGTCGGACACGATGCGGCCGAGGTCGTCGACCGATTCGACGGTGAGGTCGCCGACCTGCTCCCCCACCTTCTCCGGATCGGCGTCGACGAGGGCCACGATCTGGAACCCCCGGGCCCCGAAGCGCCGGTAGTTGGCCAGGGCATGGCCGAGGTTGCCGAGCCCGACGATGGCGACCGGCCAGTCGCGGGTGAGGCCGAGCTCGGCGGAGACCTCCCGGACGAGGTGCTCGACGTCGTAGCCGACCCCCCGGGTGCCGTAGGAGCCGAGGTACGACAGGTCCTTGCGGACCTTCGCGGCGTTGACACCGGCGAGCTCGGCCAGCTGCTCGGACGAGACGGTCCCGACGGTCTGGTCGGCCATCTCGATCAGAGCCCGGTAGTAGAGAGGAAGCCGGGCCACGGTCGCCTCGGGGATCGGGCGAGCCTGGTTGATGTCGGGCTCCTCTCGCCTCGCCGCGTCGTCGGTTCAGCGTATCCCCCGCTTGTGCACGCGGTCACAAGCGCCGGCGACCGGAGGTCGGGGGGGCGACACCGTTACCCTTCGCCGCGATGGTCCCCGGCCTTGCCTTCCTGGCTACGGCGGTGGCCATCCTCTTCGCCGAGGCCACGTTGGTGCGGGCGACCCAGGCCGGGCGCCGCGAGCTGTGGGACTGGACGGTGGCGCTGGGGATGTTCGCGGTGGCGGGCGCGGCGTTGGCGCTCGGCAGCTCGAACGGCTGGGACCGTGGCACCTACCGGGTGTTCTTCTTGTTCGGGGCGGTGCTCGACGTCCCGTGGCTGGCGTTGGGGACCGTCGATCTGCTCTTGGGTCCGGCGAGGGGCCGGCGGGTGCAGTGGTTCGTGGTGTTCTTCTCGGGGCTCGCGGCGGGGGTGGTGCTGAGCGCCCCGATGCAAGCGGTGCGGGGCACCACGATCCCGGTGGGGAGCCACGTGTTCGGCGGGTTTCCCCGGGCGCTGGCCGGGATCGGGAGCGGTGTCGGCGCGACGGTGATCGTCGTGGGTGCGGTGGTGTCCGCCGTCCGGTACGCCCGCGACCGTCGCGGGGCGGGCTCGGCTCGGCGGGCGGGCGCGAACGCCTTGATCGCGTTGGGGACGATCGTGTTGTCGAGCGGCGGGCTGCTCCAGGGCTTCGTCGGTCACGACGAGGCGTTCGCGGTGACGCTGGCGGTGGGGATCAGCGTCATCTTCGCCGGGTTCCGGATCGCCAGCGGAGCCGCGACGCGCCCGCTGCCCGCAGCGGCGCGCGCTCAGTCGGGAGGCTGATTCAGGAGCGCGCGTCGCAGCAGCTTCCCGGCCGGGTTGCGCGGCAGCTCCGGAACCAGCTCGTACCGCGTCGGGCACTTGTACCGGGGAAGCGAGCGGGCGCAGTGGGCGGCGAGGCCACCCGAGTCGGGGTTGTGACCGGGTTCGGCGACGATGAACGCGACGACGGTCTCGCCGGTGCGGGGGCTGGGCGTCCCTACGACGCCGGCATCGCGGACGTCGGGGTGGGTCCGGAGGGTGTCCTCGACTTCGACCGGGTACACGTTGAAGCCCGACACGATGATGAGGTCCTTGAGCCGGTCGACGAGGCGGAGGTCGCCGTCGTCTTCGATGACGCCGACGTCGCCGGTGCGGAGCCAGCCGTCGTCGGTGAGGGCCTGCGCGCTCGCCTGGTCGTCGTGCCAGTAGCCGGGGAAGACGTTCGGGCCCTGGACCCAGAGCTCGCCGGGGTCCCCGGCGAGGACGTCGGCGCCGGTCGAGTCGACGAGGCGCACCGTGACGCCCGGGAGCGGCGGCCCGATCGATCCGGGCCGGGGGGTTTTGGCGCTGAGCGCGGTGGTGGTGACGATCGGTGAGGCTTCGGTCAAGCCGTAGCCCTGGTGCAACACGATGCCGTACCGGTCGCGGAACTCGGTGGCGACCTCCCCGGGGAGTGGCGCGGCCCCGGACACCGCGAGGCGCACGGACGTGAACGTGTCCGGGGGACCGTCAGCCGGGTCGAGGTCGGTCCAGTCGCGGAACATGACGGGGACGCCGGCGAGGATCGTGACGCCCTGGTCGTGGGCGAGCCGGGCGCTCGCCATCGCGTCGAAGCGTTCGACGAGGATCGTGGCGGCACCGGCGGCGAGGCCGACGCCGAGGACCACGTTGAGGCCGAAGATGTGGAAACACGGGAGCAGGGCCATGCCCACGTCGTGGGCCTCGACGCGCAGGCCGGGGTGGTCTTGGACCTGGGCGATGTTGGCGGCGAGGTTGGCGTGGGTGAGCCGCGCCGCGCGTGGAACGCCGGCGGTCCCCGACGTGAAGAGCAAGACCGCGAGGTCATCGGGGGCCCGATCGACGCGGGGAGCGGCGGCTGCGGGCAGCGACTCGAGATCGATCGGGCAGACGTCGTGGCCGGCGGCGGCGACGAGCGACGTCGACGACCCGGCGGCGAGGGTGAGGGCCGGGTCGACCTCGGCGAGCTCCCGCTCGAGCGCCGCGGGGGGCACGGCGGGGTTCAGGGGCACGCAGACGGCCCCGACGTGGAGGGCCGCGAGGTAGGCCGCGACGAACGACTCGTTGTTGAGGCTGACGACGGCGACCCGGTCGTCAGGGTTCACGCCCGCATCACCGAGCAGGGTGCCGAACCGGGCCGCGGTGTCCGCGAGCTCGGCGTACGTCGTGCGCGTGCCCTTCGGGCCGATCAGCGCGACGGCATCGGGCTGGCTCGCGGCGCGGGCGAGGAGCACGTCGGCCAGGTTCATGCGCCGGATCGTACGTGGGGACCCGCCCGGGACGACCGCCTGAGGCAAGCCGGCGGCCGAGCGGCCGCCCCCGGAGCGCAGCCGGGTCGGCACGGGCTACGCGAGGGGATCGAGAGTGGCTCCGGCAGCGGGCGTGGGTCTTGGGGCGGGCTGGGAGGCCAGTGAACGCCACTTTGCCGTGGCGTCACGCTACCCACGCCCGCGTACCGGGAACCGATCCCTGCATCGTCTCGCTCCGTGGCCGCCTTGAGGAGATTCGCCACAGAGGGTGAGATTTCGGGTTTAGGGGCTGAGGCGGAGCACGAACTGGGCCAACGCAGCGACGAAGATCAAGATGAGCAGCCCCGCGATGGCGATCGTGGTTCCCGGCCTCACGCGGGCACGGTAGCGCCGGGCGGTGCGAGCACCACCACCGCGCCCGGTGCGAGGCCGTACTCGGCGGCCGCCGGGCGCCGGTCCAGCGCCAGCGACACCAGGCCGTA
Organism: Actinomycetota bacterium; assembly: GCA_036723155.1. Classification (GTDB taxonomy): domain Bacteria; phylum Actinomycetota; class Acidimicrobiia; order IMCC26256; family PALSA-555; genus PALSA-555. The sequence continues at coordinate 19,533 of DAIMHT010000001.1, read as the reverse complement.
GGAATCGACGAGCAGCACCAGCTCGGACGGTCGGGCGTCGGCGTACGTCTCGACCCAGCGCGCCGCCTTGGCCCAGTCGCCGCTTCGGACCTCGATGGTCCCGCCGGGCTCGGCCCCGGCGGCCCGCAGCTCGTCGGGTCCGAGGTTGAGCTGCGCGTTCCCGAAGTGGTCGACCCACCACACCTGGGCCTCGAGGGCGCCCCCGTCGAGGGTCGTGGGGAGCGGAACGAGGCCGGGGACGAGGCTGGCCGGGTCGACCGGCTCACCGAGGTCGTCGATCGGGCCGCCGGCGGCCAGGTGGGCGGCGGCCGGGGCGAGGACGTCACGGCCGGCGAAGGTCGGGCCGGGCGCCGGGAGCCGATGCTCGGGGTTGGTGAGCGAGACGACGTGTCGGGCGCCGCCGAGGAGCGCGACGGCGGGGGCGAGGAGGCCGTTATCGGGCCCGAGGAAGGTGGCGTGGTCACACTCGACGGCGAGGAGCCGCCGGTCGGTGCCGACGCCGGGGTCGACGACGGCGAGGACCACACAATCCTCGGGGAGATATTGGACGGCGCGCACGAGGGTCAAGCCGCCGGTGCGGACATCGTGCGCGGGGACGTCATGGGTGACGTCGATGACCGAGACGCCGGGGGCGAGCCCGTGCAGCACCCCTTTGCAGACCCCGACGAACTCGTCGACGAGTCCGTAGTCCGAGAGGAACGCGACCGGTTTGATCAGCGGCGCGGGGTCGACGTTTCGTTACCCGGCTTGGGTGTACCGCGAGGAGAGGTAGGTGTTGACGTCGACGTCTCGCACCCGAAACGACCGGCCGACGCGCACGGCCGGCAGGTCACCCGCCTTGATCAGCCGATACACGGTCATCGACGACACACGCATCAGGTCGGCCACCTCTTGGACCGTCAAGAAGCGCGCCTCCGCAAAAGACTGCGCCACGTCGCTCACCCCTCTCCCCCGCTCTGGGGGGGCAGCGTAGGGCCCCGGGGTCTCTGTTGCCAAGTGTGGCGGCTGGCCCCTGCCGTCGTCGTCGGGGGTCAATGGGTGTGACGAGGCCCCGACACACCGGCGAGCAGCGCGTCTCGAACCGGGTCATACGCCCCCGGTGGTCGGTGACCACCGACCGTGACAACATCGACGGGCCGGCCGCGGGAGGCGGCGAGGGCCGCCGCCGGGGCATCGAGGTCGGCGAAGGCGATCGTGTCGAGCCCCGCACCGATCGCGGCGACGGCGAACACGCCGTCGGCGACCGCGACGTCGGGGCGCCCGACGGCGAACAGCCACTCGTCCCCCGCCGCGCCCTGCGTCTCGACACAGAGCTGGTCGCCATCGGTCCCGACCGCAACCGCGACGCCGTCGTGCCACCACAGGGAACGACCCGACAGGTACGGGCCGCTGTGATCGAATTCGAGCACGCGGCCGCCCGCAGCCCGGCTGGCCCGCGCCAACGCGCCGTAGAGGGGCAATAGCGACGCGGGATGCGCGGTCGCGAACGCGATGCGCCCACCGGCCGCGGCGACCGCACCGAGCCGGGTCCCAGCTTGGGTCGCAGCGGCGAGCACCCGGGCGGGGTCGATCGCGACCCGCGACCCGTTGAACGGCCCCGCCGCGGCGGCCACCGCGGCCCGGACCTCTTCGACGGTGACGGCGTCACCGTCGAGGTGGAGGGCGTCGGCATCGCCGGCCAGGCGCCGCGCGGCCGCGAAGACCTCGTCGCGACCGAGGCGGGGGTGGGGTCCACACACCCCCGCGTCCACGAGCCGGCGGGTCGGGCTGGGGTCCCGGTGGCGCCTCGCCCCCCGGGCCGGGGTCGGGCGCGGATCGGGCAGATGTTGGGGGAGCTCGCGGCGGGGGCGGCGGGTCATGGTTTGGGGCTGGCCTGACCGATCTCGCGGGACCGGGCCGCCGCCGCCGCGACCGCGTCGAGGAACGCGGCTCGAACCCCGCGGGCTTCGAGGACGCGCAGCGCGGCGGCGGTCGTCCCGCCGGGTGAGGTCACGGCCTCCCGCAGCGCGGACGGCGATTCGGGGCCGGCCAGGAGGTGCGCGGCGCCCAGGAAGGTCTGGCGGACGAGGTGGTCGGCGACGTCTCGGGTCAGGCCGGCGAGGACGCCGGCCTCGACGAGGGCCTCGGCGACGAGAAACAGGTAGGCGGGCCCCGAGCCCGAGAGCGCGGTCACGGCATCGAGGTGCTCCTCGGGCAGGCGGACCACGCTGCCGACCGCGCCGAGGATCCCGGCGGCGGTCTCGAGATGCGCCGGCGTGGCGTGTCGACCGGGCGCGATCGCCGCCGCGCCGTGCCCGACCAGCGCCGCGGTGTTGGGCATGGCCCGCACGATGGGGCGATCCGGGGCGTGGCCTTCGAGCACCGCGAGGGTGACCCCCGCGGCGAGCGAGACGACGAGCGCCTCCGCGGTGAGCACCTCGGCGCTGGCGGCCAGCACCGCCGCCACGTCGGCCGGTTTCACCGCGACGACGATCACGTCGGCGTCGGCCACCGCCCAGGCGGGGCTGGGCACGACGCGGGCACCGGGGAACCGCTCCTCGAGGACTCGGCGCCGTTCGGGGTCGACCTCGGCAATCGCGATGGATTCGAGGTCCCACCCCGCGTCGCGGAGGCCGCTGACGAGCGCTTCTCCCATCCGGCCGCCACCGAGGACGGCCAGTTGCACCATCCCAGCAAGTTAGAAGATCGGCGACCGATTCGCGGTCAGCCCACCCGAGAATTGGGGCTTGTGCCCGCGCCGCGCGAGCGCGACAGTCAGCGCCGTCCCCGCGCCACCGGTGCGGGGACGGCGGGCCCGAGGTGCAGAAGGCGGCCCCTGCTCGGGGAAGTGCGGGGGTTGACCGGATCGTTCCTCGGGCTCGTCCGCGTCGGGGTCACCGCCCGAACGCGAGTCGCACGGCCGGTTGAAACCACGTCTCGACCAGCTCGTACAGCACCCCGATGATCCGGTCGAGCTCGGTCGTGTCGAGATGCTCGAGCGCGACCCGACCGGTGAGGTACAGGTCGCCGTCGGGCCCGATCGAGAAACCGGCGCCGTAGAGGCCGTGGTTGCGTTGGAGCAGAAAGCGGTACAGGTCGAGATGGTTCCGGGGTGGATCCGGAAGGAAGTACACCTCGTAGCGAAGGGTGCGTTGGTGCAGGTCGAAGTAGATGGTGGTGGCGTCGCGCCCGTCGCACCCGAACCGGACGTACCAGCGGGGGATCTCGGGGTCGTATTCGACGGTCTGGATGTACGCCTGCGCCGCGACCTCGACCTCGAGGTGGTGGGCGATGAGGGCGTGCGCGGCCCGCCCGCGGGCTTCGAGCTCGGCGACCTCGGTCACGTGCACTGCACGAGAGCACGCGCCGCCAAGTCCGAGTACAGCCGGCGCAGACGAGCCGCGGCGATGCTCCACGTATACCGGCCGGCGCGGGCGGCCGCCTGGGCGCCCATCGTGGCCGCCAGGTCCGGCCGCGCCAGGAGCTGCTCGACCGGTTGGGCGTAGTCGCACGGCGCTCGACCGTCGACGAGGAAGCCGGTTCGGGCGTGCTCGACGAGGGTGGTGAGCCCGCCGACGTTCGCGGCCACGACCGGCGTGCCGCACGCGGCCGCTTCGAGCGCCACGAGACCGAACGACTCGCTGCGCGAGGGGACGAGGCACACGTCCGCGGCCCGGTACCAGTCGGCGAGCACGTCGTGAGGAACGGGCGGAACCCAGCGCACCCGCCCCTCGATACCGAGGTCCCGGGCCCGTTCGTGGAGACGGCCGACCTCGTCGGGACCGTCGTCCCCGCTGGGGCCGCCGACGACGACGAGCTCCGCCCGCGGGTCGGTGAGTTCGGCCAGGCAGCCGAGGGCGACGTCGACGCCCTTGAGGGCCTGGATCCGCCCGACGTAGACGAGCAGGGGACGGTCGGCCGGAAGGTGCAGCCGCCGCCGGGCCGAGGTGCGGTCTCCCGGTGAGAAGAGCGCGTGGTCGACCCCCGGTGCGATCACCTCGATGCGGTCGGGGTCGGCGTCGTGGGTCGCGCAGAGGTCCGCTTGCTCATCGGCCGTGGAGACCACGACGAGATCGGCGCAGCGCACGATCTCGGCCTCCACGCGCCCGCGTGCTTCGGGGTCGTCGACGATCCCGGCTTCGGCCTTGACTCGGGCCAGGGTGTGGAACGTCGCCACCATCGGAACGTCGAGCTCGTGCTTGAGGCGGTGCGCCACCGCGCCCGAGACCCAGTAGTTGGCGTGGATCGCGTCGTAGCACCCGCGGCCACAGCCCAGATGCTCACGCGCCGCCCGCACCAGCTCGTCGAACAACATCGGCAGCGACCGCTTCGGGACCGGCGCCCGGGGACCGGCGTCGAGGTGCACGACCCGCAGCCCGGGCTCGAGCTCCACGATCGGTGGCTGCTCGGGGTGCTCGGCCCGCGTGAGCACGTCACAGGCGACGCCGGCGCGGGCGAGCGCCTCCGCGACCGAGCGGACGTAGACGTTCATGCCGCCGCCGTCGCCCGCGCCGGGCTGGGCGAGCGGCGACGTGTGGAGGCTCAGCATCGCGACCCGGGAAGTGCTCATCCGGAGGTTGATCCTACCGACGGGGGTCCACACGCCCGACGCTCACGGCGTGCCCGCCTCCGGCCGGTCGCGTCCCTCGCGCTGAAACGACCGGTACACCTCGATCATGGCCTGCTTCTGCGATTCGGTCAGCGACGCATCACGCAGGATCTCGTGTTCGAGATCGGGTTCGGGGCCGTCGCGGGGATCGAGGATGCCGGCCTGGACGTACAGCGTCTCGGCGGACACGTGCAGCGCCCGCGCGAGCTGCTGGAGGATGTCGGCGCTCGGTTTGCGGAGCCCTCGCTCGATCTGGCTGAGGTACGGGTTCGAGACGCCGGCGAGCTCACTCAGGCGGCGCAGCGACAGGCGCGCGTCGCGGCGACGGTCTCGGATGTAGCTGCCGAGGTCGTGGAGCCGTTGTTCGATGGCATCGGCCACGGCTCAGCCGTGGTCGACTTTGTGACGTGCCGCGAGATCCGATTCGATGCCGTCGATGACGCCGTGCAACGCGCGGCGCCGTTCGGACATCTCGCCTTCCAGCGTGCGGAGCTGCTCCACGGTGTCGTTCAGCTCGTCTTCGGTCAGGGAGGGCAGGTTGACGAGGGTGGCGTCGGTGATGAGCCGCTCGAGGCCGCGCCGCCAGGTGATCGCCGGTGACGGCGCGAGGTGGCGGGGCAGCCGGCTGTGCGCGGGGTCGGTGCGGGGGCTCTCGTCGGCGAGGATCTTGGGGAGCATCGCGACCAGGTCCCCGACCGAGCCGCCGGCGGACCGGCGATCGAGCTCGGCGCGGACGATGTCGATGCGAGCCTGGGCGAGGCGGCGCACGTACGACACCTCGGTTTCGACCTCGAGGCATTCCTCGTGCATCGTCCGGACCTCGTCGAGGGGTTTGGCCTCGAGGCCGTCGAGGTAACCCTCTTCGAGCATGACGTCGACGCGGCGCCGGTGGTGCTCAGTCACCGCGGCGAGGGTACCGCCTCCGGCGCGGGTGCCGGTGATGGGCCCAATTCACGAACGTCGGCCAGCGCCGGTACCTTCGGTGGACGTGTCCGAAAGGAAACCCCATGGCCTACTACTCCCTCCCCGAGCTCCCGTACGACTACGCCGCCCTCGAGCCGCACCTGTCGGCTCGGATCTTGGAGCTCCACCACGACAAGCATCACAAGGCCTATGTCGACGGTGCGAACAAGGTTCTTGAACGTCTCGAAGCGGCCCGCGCCAGCGGCGACTTCGGGTCGATCAACCAGCTGGAGAAGAACCTGGCCTTCCATCTCTCAGGCCACATCCTCCACTCCCTGTTCTGGAGGAACCTGAGCCCCGACGGGGGCGAGAAGCCCAGCGGCGACCTGGGGTCGGCCATCGCCGAGTATCTTGGCTCGTTCGACCAGTTCCGAGCCCAGGTGACAGAAGCGGCGAACAACGTGCAGGGCTCGGGCTGGGCCGCGTTGTCGTGGGAGCCGGTCGGGCATCGTCTCATCGTCGAGCAGGTCTACGACCATCAAGGCAACGTCGGACAAGGCGGCCCGCCGCTCCTGGTCCTCGACATGTGGGAGCACGCGTACTACCTGCAGTACGAGAACCGGAAGGCCGATTGGGTCGACGCGTACTGGAGCCTCGTGAACTGGCCTGACGTCGAGGAGCGCTTCGAGAAGGCCCGCCGCATCGACCTCTCGCTCGGGACGTAATCACCGGGGTGGCGAACGGCGGTCCGAACGACGAGCAGGCCGAACGGTGGGGCGGAGCAGCCGGTCGCCACTGGATTGACCACGAGGCTGACTACGACCGTCAACTCGAGGAGTACGGCACCGCGCTCCTCGACGCGGCGCACCTCGAGGAGCGTTCACGGGTCCTCGACGTCGGTTGCGGCACCGGGACGACATCCATCGCCGCGGCCCGGCACGCGCGCCAGGTGCTCGGGGTCGATCTCTCACCCGTGTTGATCGAACGGGCGCGGGCCCGGGCGGCACGACACGCGAACGTGGCCTTCGAGGTCGCGGATGCCCAAATCGCCGCGTTCGAGCCGACCTTCGATGTCGTCATCAGCCGCTTCGGCCTGATGTTCTTCGCTGACCCCCGCGCCGCGTTCGCGAACCTCCGGCGGGCGCTCGTACCGGGCGGCCGGCTGGCGACCGTGTGCTGGCAGAGCCTCGACCGCAACGACTGGATGCGGGTCCCCGGCAACGCGCTCGCGCAGGTGGTGCCTCTCGGCGACCTCGCCGAACCGGGTCAGCCCGGTCCGTTCTCGCTCAGCTCACCCGATGAGCTCACGAACGTCCTCGGCGACACCGGGTGGGACGACATCACGGTCGACGGGTGGACGTTCCCGGTTCCGGTCGGCGGCGCCCGATCCCTCGACGACGCGGTGGAGTTCGTTCGCGGCGGATCGTTGGGTCGGTCCGTCCTCGCGGGCGTCTCGCCCACGGTCGAACGGCGAGCGTTGGGCTGCGTACGCGACGCGCTCGCGCCCTTCGTCACCGCCGACGGCGTCATGCTCCCCGGCGCGGCGTGGCTCGTGGGGGCCACCAACCCGTCACGGGCCTGACCCGCCGCTCACCGGCGGGAGGATCGCCACCTCGTCGCCCGGCGTGAGCAGGGTGGCGTCGCCGTGCGCCGGGTCCTCGCCGTTGACCCACACCCGGGCGGTCGCCAGCACCGCCGCGAACTCCGGTCCGTGCCGTGACCGCAGGTCGTCCAGGAGGCTCCCCAACGGTTGGGCGTCGACGGTGAGCTCGCGGGCCCCGGCGGCGTCGCGCGCCGCAGCGAAGAAGCGGACCCGGACGCTCAGGCCGGCGGTTCCCGGGTGGCGCTCATCCCGCCGGGGGTGTCCTCGGAACCCTCGAGGCGATCCAGCTCGCGTTCGAGGTCGGCGAGCTCGCGCTCGGCGGCTTCGAGGGTGCCCAGATCGCGATCGGCCCCCTCATCCCGGAGGTCTTCGTCGGGCGTGGCCACGACGCCAGCGTAGGCGGCGGTCCCTCACCCTTCGGCCAAGCGGAGCTGCAGCACAGCCGTCTCCTCGTCGAGGAGCGCGCCGAGGCGCGTGAGCCGCTCGACCGTGTCATCAATCTCGAGCAGCTGCTGCGCGTCGAAGGGACCCAACCCGGCGAGCGCACACGCCTCGAACGAGGCGCGCACCGGGTCGTCCGCCAACACGACGTCGACACCGGGACCGGGCTCGCCGAGCTCGGTGCGGAGCGCCAGCATGCGTTGGAGGGCCCGACCGATGTCGGGGATCAGCGCGACGGCCGCTGGACCGCCCTGCTCGTCGAGGACGTCCACGGCCGCGATCGGGTACGGGTCGTCGGGCAGCCAGTGCGAGACCCGCACCCGGTGCTCTCCGACCGTCACCAGCACCCAGCGGCCGTCGTCGACACGACCCGCTTGGACGATCCGGGCGGCCGTACCCACCGCGCAGCGATGATCACCACCGCCGACTTCGCTGCCTCGCTCGATCAGCACCACCCCGAACCGGGCGTCGTTCGCCAGGCAGTGTTCCGTCATCGCTCGATACCGCGGCTCGAAGACGTGCAGCGGCAGCACCCCGTGCGGAAACAGGACCGTCCCGAGCGGAAACATGGGCAACGGTCCCGGCATCGGTGGCACGCGGCTCGGTCCTGTGGTTCAGTTCGCGCGAGCGCGCAGCCGCGCCGCGTCCTGTCGGGCCCGGGCGGCGCTGGGCTCGTCCAGCTCGCGGGCGAGGTCGTCGAGCACCGTGGCGGCCTCCTCGAAGCGCCCCAGGGTTCCGAGCAGCGCGGCGGCGTCGCGCCGTTCGCCCGCGGCGACGCCGGGCACGGCCAGGCGGAGCCGCAGCGCCCACACGGCATCGGCCGGGGAGCGCTCGACGAGGGTGTGCACGAGATTGGCCAGCATGCGAACGAGGATCGCGCGGGGACCCACGGGCGCGAGGTAGGCGTCGGTCCACGGCGCACCGGTCCGCAGCTGCTCGAACAGCGCCCGGCACGCCGCCGCGTCACAGATGGCTCCCCCGTGGAACGGATCGATGAACTGGTCCGGGCCGGCACCGACCAGGAAGTGGCCGGGCATCCCGATGCCCTCCAGTCGCCGGCCCCGGCGACGGCTCACCTCGATCATGAGCACGCTCAAGGTGATCGGGATCCCAAGATGGCGGCGGAGCACTTCGTCGAGAAACGAGTTGCGAGGGTCGGCGTAGTCGACGTCGTTGCCGGCGAACCGTCCGTCGGCAAAGAGGAACTCGGCGAGCGCATCGGGTTCGTCCGGTGCCTCTCGGGCCAGGTCGTCGAGTGACGCGAGCGTCGACGGGATATCAACGTTGTGGTCATGCGCGGCGATCAGCAACGCGGCTTCGTCGAGTGGGATCTCGTGATCGGGGCGACGGACGAGACGCGTGAACTGTTCGGTGGGACGCATCAAGCCCGACGGTACACTCGCCGACGTGACGGACGACCTGCGCGACACCGTCGTGTCACGGCTGCGCGGTGTCCAGCAGCGACTCACGCCGAACCGCGAGGCGATCATCGAGATCCTCGCGGCAACGTCGCGTCCGCTCACGATCCCGGAGGTGCTCGAAGCCCGAGCCGGGCTGGCCCAGAGCAGCGTGTACCGCAACCTCGTGGTTCTCGTCGAGGCCGGTGTGGTCCACCGTCTCGTCACGAACGACGAGTTCGCCCGCTTCGAGCTCGCCGAGGACCTCCTCGGGCACCACCATCACCTCATCTGCTCGGTGTGCGGCACGGTCGAGGACGTCCCCCCCAACGCCCGCCTGGAGCAGTCACTGCGCCACGCCGTCGATCAGATCGCCGACACGACGGGATTTCACACCCACACCCATCGGATCGACCTCGTCGGGTTGTGCCGCCGCTGCGCCTGAGGGGCGGCGTGGTCAGGCCGCACCGCGTCGAGATCGGCCGACCGGAGCTGAGTCCGGGCCCGGACCGCGCGCGGAGCGCCCGGTCGTCGGGACCCGGCAGGCTCACCCCGCGATGCCGGGCCCGGCGGCCACCTCGGTAGGGTCGCCCACGGTGGACGAGCTCACGCGACTGCTGCTCGCGGCCCGCGACGGCGACCGCGCCGCGCTCAGCAGATTCGTCGAGCACAGCCAGGGCGACGTGTGGCAGTTCGTCGCCCACCGCGTCGGCCCCGACGATGCCGACGACGTCACCCAAGACGTCTACGTACGAGCGTGGCGGGCGATTCCCGCGTTCCGTCACGACGCCACGGCTCGCACCTGGCTCCTCGCCATCGCCCGTCGAGCCTGTGTCGACGCGCTCCGCCGCCGCGGCCGTCGGGTCCGACTCACCGAGCGGCTCGCGTCGGCTCCCAACGCCGAC
>DAIMHT010000001.1:2592-9596 GCA_036723155.1 Actinomycetota bacterium | reverse complement strand
CCCGGACGCGCCGTCCTCGCGTTGCTGCTCGCCGTTGGGAGCGTCCTGGCCGCCGCCGAACCCGCGGGAGCGCACGGAGTTGCGGGCATCCAACCCAGCAACTTCGCCACCCGGGTCCTCGCCGTGGTACCCGCCACGCCCGGCATCCACGTCCAGGCCGATGACCTCGGCAACAAGCTCCAGCTCGACAACCACACCGGACGCGACGTCGTCGTGCTCGGCTACGACAACGAGCCGTACCTACGCGTCGGCCCGGCCGGCGTCTTCGAGAACGTCCGGTCTCCCGCGGTGTACCTCAACCGGACCCGCACCGGGAACGTCCCCGTCCCCGCGTCGGCGGACCCGCACGCGCCACCGCAATGGCATCAGACCGGGGTCGGCACCACCGTGCGCTGGCATGACCACCGGGCGCACTGGCTCGCCGCGACGAACCCACCCCAGGTCCAACGCGATCCTGGCTCCCGGCACCTGATCCAGCGGTGGACCGTCACGTTGGTCGCCGACCGGACCCGCATCCAGGTGCACGGCGATGTCGTCTGGGTGCCGGGCCCGTCACCGTGGATCTGGCTGGCGGTGGCGCTCGGCTTCGCGCTCGCGGTTGTGGTCCTCGCCGCGACGCGGCTCGGCCGAGCCGCGGTGGCGGCGAGCCTCGCGGTCCTGATCGTCGGCGAGACCGCGCACGTCTTCGGGTCCTGGGCCGCGACGACCGTCGCCGGGAGCACCAAGCTGGCCGCGAGCGCGTACGCGCTCGGCGGGATCGCGGTGGCGGCGCTGGCCCTCGTGTGGGTCGTCCGGCGCGGCGTGCACCCCGCCGCGCCGCTGCTCCTCCTGGCCGGCTTGTTCTTGGCGCTCGCGGGAGGACTCGCCGACGTCACCGCGCTGTACCGCTCGCAGCTGCCCACCACGCTCCCGGTCACGCTGGCCCGCTTCGAGATCGCGGCAACGATCGGGCTCGGCGCCGGGATCGCCATCGTCGGCGGTTGGCGGCTCCGACCCACCGCCCCCCGCGAACGCGGTGCCGCCCCAGCCCGGACCCCGGCGGCGGTCAGCGCCCGGTAGGCCGGTCAGTCGCTGGTGTCATCACAGGCGTGACACTCCAGCTCGAGGGTCGTGTGCTCGATCCCGAACCGGTCTGCGAGCATGGTCTTGAGCTCGTCGCCGCGGACCTGAGCGTCGTGGAGGGACGGCAGGTCACCGAGCACGATGTGCGCCGACAGCGCCGGCAGGTCCGACGCGACCTCCCAGACGTGGAGGTGATGGACCGCCTCAACGCCAGCCTCCCGGAACAGGGCCTGCTCGACCTGGTCGACGTCCACCCCCCGGGGAGCCGCCTCGAGGAGCACGTTCGTCGTGTCGCGCAACACACCCCACGCCGACCAGACCACGAGCGCGGCGATCCCGAGCGACGCCGCAGGATCGAGCCACGTCGCGCCGAACGCGAGGATCCCGATCCCGGCCACCATCGCCCCGACCGAGCCGGCGACGTCCGAGAGCATGTGCACCATCGCCGCCCGCAGGTTCAGGTTCGAACCCGCGACCCGGGCCAGGACGAGGGTGGCCACCGCGTTGACCACCAGGCCGAGCGTGGCAACGCCGAGGAGCCCGGCTCCGTCGACCGCCTGGCCGTGGCCGAGCCGTTGCGCGGCCTCCACCGCGATCCAGACCGCGACGCCGAGCACCAGCAGGCCGTTCGCCTGAGCACCGAGCGCCTCGGCGCGACGAAGCCCGAAGGTGCGACGCCCCGAGGCGGGCCTCGTGACGAGCAGCTGGGCGACGAGCGCGACCGCGAGTCCGACGACGTCGGTCGCCAGGTGGGTGGCGTCGGCCAGCAACGCCAACGACGAGAACACGAACCCGCCGATGACCTCGACCACCAGCAGCCCGACGTTGGCGCCCAGGGCGATCAAGAGCGCCCGGCGCGCCCGCGGGTCAGCAACGGTCATCGCCTCTATCTTGGCCCGAGCCGACACGGTGCCGCGCGTGTTGGGCGCGGCGTCGCCCCGTCGGCGCCGCGCGCCGACCGGTAGGGTGCCGATCGTGCGCCTCGCCGGGGAGATCGCGCTCGTGACCGGCTCGACGGCCGGGATCGGCAAGGCCATCGCGCTCGAGTTCGCGGCGCAAGGTGCCGCGGTGGGCGTCCACGGGCGCGACACGGCGCGGGGCGCAGCGGTGGTCGATCAGATCGTCGAGTCCGGCGGTGACGCCCACTTCGTCGCCGCCGACCTGTCGACCGAGGCCGCTTGCACCGGGCTCGTCGACGCGACCGCCGATCACTTCGACGGTCTGAGCATCGTGGTGAACAACGCGGTGGCCAGCCCCGACGGCCACGACGCCCGAGTCGGTGAGATGGACACCGACTATTGGGAGGACGCCCTCCGGGTGAACCTCACCGCGCCGATGTGGCTCTGCCGCGCCGCGATTCCCCATCTCCTGAGTAGCGGGCACGGCGCGATCGTGAACATCTCCTCCCGGCAGGCGGAGCGCCCGAGCGCGGGGCTGGCCGCGTACGCCGCGAGCAAGGGCGGGCTGAACGCGCTGACGCGTGCCGTCGCGGTGGAGTACGCCGCGCAGGGAATCCGGTGCAACACCATCAGCCCCGGGTATGTGATCAACGAGCGCCGCGACGCCGACCTGGCCCCCGACCGGCGCCGTCGGCTGGAGGCCATGCATCTCACCCGTCTCGGCGAAGCCCGCGACATCGCCTGGGCCGCGGTGTTCCTCGCCAGCCGCGAATCGGAGTTCGTCACCGGCATCAACCTTGAGCTCGACGGCGGCAGCGGCCACGCTCGCGCCGCCGCGCTGGGATGATCTCCGACGCCGAGCTCGCCCGGAGCAGCGCGTGGGTGACGGGCGAAGACGAGCGCCACGTCGCGGTCACCGACGACGGCTGGCGGCTCGCGCTGTACCGGTATCGAGGGTCGGGACCACCGGTGCTGTGCGGGCACGGCCTCGCGGGGAGCCGCTTCATCTTCGATGTCCATCCTGACTACTCCATCGCCCGGTTCCTCGCCGCCCACGGTCATGACGTGTGGCTCGTCGATCTCCGGGGCCGCGGTGACAGCTGGCCCGACGGGCCCCGCGACGACCTCCAGTGGTCGTTCGACGACTTCGTGTTTCGGGACCTTCCCGCGGCGTGCGCCCGGGTGCTCGACGTCACCGGCGCCGCCGACGTGGCCTGGATCGGCACCGAGATGAGCGGTCAGCTGGGGTACGCCGCCGTGATCAGCGCGACCGCGCCCTTGCGGCGGGTCGTGACGATGGGGTCGCCGGCCGTCACGCCCGCCGACGCGCAGGTGCCCGGCGTGACCACGCCGTACCCCGAACGGGACGGCAACCGGTATCGGTTCTCGATGGTCCAGAGCGTCGGAGCCCGGTTGGCGGAACAGCGATCGGAGGTCCTCGAGAGCAGCTTCCGTCCCGCCAACACCGACTGGGTCGTCACGGCCCGCTACTTCACCCACGGTGTGCCGGACGAGGCGACCGACCTGATCGACCAGTTCGCCGACTGGGTCGACGCCGCGACGATGCGGTCCCGGGACCGATCCGTGGTGTGGTCCGAACGGCTCGCCGAGTTCACGGTGCCCGTCCTGGTCGCGGTGGGAGCCCACGATCTGCAACGTCCGGCGGTCGCGGTGCGCGCGACGTTCGAGGCGCTGGGTAGTCCCGACAAGCGGCTGGTCGTCGCCGGCACCGACGCCGGCTGGCCCGTCGACGCCGGCCATGACGACCTCCTCTGTGGGCTCGCGTCGCCAGCCCACCTGTATCCGCTGCTGGACCGGTTCCTGCGGGACTCGTGATGCATCCGCGGGTGTCGCTGAGCGCGATCTCGACGTTCTCGTGGACCCTCGACGAGGATCTCGCGTTCTACGAGGACACCGGGGTCACGGCGATCGGCGCGTCGCTCGCCAAGCTCGAGGCCGCCGGGCTCGAGGCCGGCGCCCGGAGGCTGCACGACGCCGGCTTGCGGATCACGAACCTGATCGGCATCGGGCCGTTCGTGTTGTCCGACCCCACCCAATGGGAACGGCAGCGGGACCGGGTGCGGCGCGCCCTCGACGCCGCCGATGCCGTCGGCGCCGAGTGCTTGATCCTCACGACCGGTCCGGCCGGATCGTTGTCATGGGAGGACGCCGCCGACGCGCTCGCGTCGGCCTTGGGGCCGGTCCTCGACGACGCCCGTGCTCGCGGGATCCCGTTCGGCCTCGAGCACACCAACTCGCTGCGCGTCGATGTCGGGTTCGTGCACACGCTGCGCGACGTCGTGGACCTGGCGCGCCGCCTCGACATCGGAGTGTGCGTCGAGCTGAACGCCTGCTGGGCCGAGCGGCGCCTGGGCGACACGTTCCGCGACAGCGTCGACACGTTCCGGATCGTCCAGGTCAGCGACTTCGCGGTGGGGACGCTGTCGACCCCGAACCGGCTCGTGCCCGGCGACGGAGACATTCCCCTCGGCCGGCTCCTGGGTCAGCTGGTCGCCGCGGGGTATCCCGGCGTCTTCGACCTCGAGCTCATCGGGCCTCGCATCGATGAGGAGGGGTACGCGACTGCGAGCCGCCGGGCGGTCGAGCGACTCGGCGCGCTCCTCGACGACGTCGGCGCCTGAAGCCGGCTCAGGCCCTCCACTCCACCGGGGTGCCGTGGAACCCGGCCAGGCCCAGGAGCCGCTCCTCTCCCTCGGGCCAGACGGTGAGACGCAGCTCGGCGCGTGTCACCTCGCTCGGCGAGGTCGGTTCGAGTCGCAACCAGGCCAGCGGCGCGGACCGGGTGGCGCGCGCACCGGCGTCGGCGAGGACGGCCGCGAAGTCGGTGATGGCGTCGGGCGCGAAGTACTGCATGACGATGGAGTGGAACACGACCGTGGCCTCGTCGGGGTGGGGCTCGGCGAGCTGTGCCGTGACCCACTCCAGGGCGTCGGCTTGGTCGATGGTCGCCGGAACCCGGGCCGCGACGTCCAGGGCGGCGCGCAGGAGCGCGAACCGGGCGGGTTGGTCCGGCCACACATAGCCGAGCAGCGCGAGCCGCCCCGCGTCGCTGGCCGGGTCGATCGGATCGTGATCGCAGCCCGCGCGCGACGACACCGTCATGGTGGTGCCGAACGGGGGTGGCCGGCCGTCCCAGACGTCGACGAACCGCACCGGCGACGCCGGATCTCCGAACCCGTGCGCACCCGACTGGTACCAGAACTGGTCGAAGCGCAGGTTCAGGCCGGCGCTCGAACCGATCTCGAGCACCCGGAGGGGGTGCCCGGTCTCCGCCGCGACGGTCAGGAACCCACCGATCAGCGCCGCGGATCGGCCGACCTCGTTGGTCTGGGGTGGTCGTTCGAGCGACCGGGCGAGCTCGTCGTGTCTCGCCGTGAGCAACGACCGGACCTCCGGCCACGCCGCGGTCGCGTCGGCGTCGCCACCGACCGATGGGTAGTGCGCGGTGAGCTCGGGGGCGGCGCCGCCGAGCACGAGGCGGTGCACCGCGCCGAGGAGCCGCAGTTGGGGGACCTGGA
The DNA here is from genome assembly GCA_036723155.1 of Actinomycetota bacterium. Lineage (GTDB taxonomy): Bacteria > Actinomycetota > Acidimicrobiia > IMCC26256 > PALSA-555 > PALSA-555. Next base: position 4,096 of record DAIMHT010000001.1, on the reverse strand, counting down.
GCGCGGGGTCGTCGACGGTGGGGCCGAGGAGATCCCAGGTGGGCCCGCCGGCTTCGGCGTCGGCGGCGAGGTGCTCGAGCAGCTCGGCGTAGAACGGGGATCGGGCCGCCGCGCAGTACGCCGCCTGGCCCCGCAGGCGAGCACCGAGCTTCGCGTGCCCGTCGGCGCTCACCGAGCGGGTGGCCCCCACGGCGGGCGCTCAGCCGCGTCGACGACGTCGACCGCTGCACCTTGGACCTCGTGGAGCATCTCCCAGAACCACGAGGGCCAGTCGGTGACGCGCCCGTCGGACCCGACGAGCAGCTGGACGATCCACGCCCGGGCGAGTGGCGCCGCGGTGGTTGCCTCGACGAGACGCTGCTCGACGATGGCGGCCTTCCCGCGCTGCTGTACGTACCGGGTCGCCCCGACGTACCGCTCGTGCATCCAGCCTTCGCGTTCGTAGAGGACGTGGAGCTCCCGTACGACGACCGCCATGCCCTCGCGTCGCACGAACTTCGGCCAGCGGGGGGCGAGCCGCGACGCGACGTACGCGATTCGCAGCTCGTTGAACATGCGGGCCGCGGCGGTGTTGTTCAGGTGGTCCTGGTACTCGTCCCGGTCGGCGTCGACGGTGTCGACGTCGAAGAGGACGGTGAACCCCTCGGCGCGCAGCGCCGTGACCCCGGGGGACGGCTCCGGTTCGCCGGGACGGACACCGGTGACGGGCCACGGGTTCCGCCAGTCGGCGTCTCGTCCTCGCGCCTCGCTCAACCGGCTACGACCACATGAAGGTGCCGCCGTCGACCATGAAGGTGTGGCCGGTCACGAAGCGGCACGCATCGGAGCACAAGAAGTGGGCCACGGGGCCGATGTCGAGCTCCGGATCGCCGTTGCGGCCCATGGGGCAGTTCCGCATGAACTCCTCGTAGTGCTCCGACCCGACGGCGCGGGGCGGGGCCGCCGCGGGAGCGATGGCGTTGACCACGATCCCGTCCGGGGCCCACTCCCGGGCCGCGGTGCGGGTCAAGGCGCGGATGGCTTCCTTCGACGCGTTGTACGCGCCGAAGCCCTGACCGCCGGTCCGTCCCATCGACGACGCGAAGTTGACGATGCGACCCCACCCTGCGGCTTGCATGTGGGGGTAGACCGCCTGCATGGCGCGGAGGGTGCCCAGGACCCCGGACCGGTAGAACACGTCGACGTCGTCGGCGACGACCTCGGCCATGGGCGCGTTGGCGCGGAACGTCTGCGCGTTGTTGATGATCCCATCGACCCGGCCCAGCTCGTCGACGACGTGGGCGACCATGGCGTCGATCGAGTCCTCGTCGCGGATGTCGACCTCGACGCCGAGGTTGGGGGCGCCGAGATCGGAGAGCTCCTCGCAGGTGCGCCGCAGCTTCTCGGGCTGATAGTCGGCGACGACGACCGTCGCTCCGGCCTTGGCGAGGTGGTTCGCCATGCCCCGGCCGACGCCCTGGCCGGAACCGGTGACGATGATCACCCGCCCGTCGACGCGGTGCAT
>DAIMHT010000001.1:0-2492 GCA_036723155.1 Actinomycetota bacterium | reverse complement strand
CACGCGTCCGACGCTACCCTCCTGCGCGATGTGGTTCGGAGCGTTCTTGCCGCAGTTGCGCATGGGGTTCGACCGGATCCTGGAGCGGGTCCTCGCGGCGGAGGCGGCCGGTTTCGATTCGGTCTGGCTCATGGATCACCTCGCGGCGCCCGCGGCCGTGGATCAAGACACGTTCGAAGGTTGGACCCTGGCCGCGGCGCTCGCGACGCGGACCACGACGATCCGCGTCGGTCATCTCGTGACGTGCGACCCGTTCCGTCATCCGGCGTTGCTGGCCAAGATGGCGGCCACGGTCGACGTGGTGAGCGGCGGTCGTCTCGAGCTGGGCCTGGGCTGGGGATCGCTCACCGAGGAGCTTCACCGTTTCGGGATCGGCGAGGGCTCGGCCGCGGTCCGCGCGGCGCGGTTGCGGGAGTCGATCGAGATCGTGCGCTTGATGTTCTCGGGCGAGTTCTTCGATTTCGCCGGGGACCATTTTCGGCTCGAGCAGGCGATCGGGCGGCCCCGTCCGGTGCAGGACCACGTGCCCATCCACCTCGGTGGCGCCGGTCCCAAGCTGACGATGCCGTTGGTCCGCGATCACGCCGACTGGTGGAACTGCCCGTCCTACGCGGTGGACCGGCTCGGCGAGCTCCGGCCGCTCGCGGGCGACTCGCGGGTGTCGGTGCAGCACCCGATCGGGTTGGTGACCGACGCGTCCGACCGCCAGCTCGTCGAGGACCAGGCGCGCCGCCGCTTCGGCTCCTGGGGGGGGCTCGTCGTGGGGACCCCTTCGGAGCTGGTCGACACGCTGGGCGCCGAGGCCGAGCTCGGCGTCGAGGGTTTCGTGTTCCAGTTCTCGGACTTCGGGACCCCCGAGACCCTGCATCACTTCATGCGTACCGTGGCCCCCGCCCTGCGAGGCGCCGCCGGGTGACCCGCCGGGGCGGGCGGGGGGTGCGCGTGGACCAGCCTTGGAGCGCCTCGACGATCGCCGCCGGCGCCTGCACCGCCTGCAGGCCGAGCAGCGGCGAGATCGGATCGACGCGCCGGCGGGGCGGGACCAGACCGGCTTCGTCGAGCACCTCGCGCTGACCGCGCCGGGCCAGCGTCGCCGCCGCCAGGGAGACCGGAACGACGAGGACGAGATAGCTGATGACGAGCGCGCCGTGGCCCAAGGCGAGCAGCGCTACCGCGTGAAGCCCGGCGACCACGAACGCGAGGTCCCGAGCGAGGCCCGACCGGGCGACGGCGGTCACGAATCGACTCGAGGTCGGCCGCTGCGGGTCGACGCCGGTCGCCCGGGCACTCTCGACGAGCCCGCGTTCAGCCCGGGCCCGCGACCGTCCGGCGGTGCCCAACGTCACCGGTTCGGTGGTGAACGCGATGGCGCGCGGCTCGTAGCCCACCCGCCAGCCGCGTTCGAGGAACCGCCACGCCGCGGCGACGGCACTGGCCGGCCCGTCGGGGAGACCATTAACGGCGCGCAGCGCCTGGACCTGGAACAGCATGCACGCCGGTTCGGAGACCTGCGCACCCTGATAGAGGTTCTCGATCCGACGGGTGGCGTCGACCTGTTGGGCGTAGTCCGTGGCGAGGACTTCGGCGCGGGTGCCGCACTGCCGATTGCGCACGAAGGCATGCCCCGAGACCGCGGCGGTCTCGCGCGGCGACGATTCGAGCCGTGCGACCAGGAGGCGCAAGGCCGACGGGTGCAGGCAGGCGCCGGCCTGGAGCGCCAACACCAGTGACGTCGCGACGTGCGGCAACGCCAGGTTGCACGCCTCCGCGGATCCCAGCCATCCCGCGCGCAGGACGCCGAGATCGAGCCCGAGCTCCGACGCGGCCTGCTGCGCCGCGCGCACGTCCTCGCCTGCGAGGCCGCCTCCGACGAGGATCACGCGGAACGGTCCCGCGTAGTCCTGTCCCGCGAGGTAGGCGAGGGCCGACCGCGTCGATGCGGGGGTGGTGCTGCCCGAGACGACGACGGTCACCGGTGTCATGGGTCGCACCACGGTCAACGCAGGGGGGTCTTCCAGGAACAGCGTCGCGAACCGGAACGCGCTCAGGTAGCCCGGGAGCCAGACGAAGGCCACCAAGAGCGCGACCGTGTACGGCCACGTGAGCACGCCGGCCACGCCGCCACTGATCAGCAGGGTGGCGATGACGCACACCAGGAACCAGCCCAGCGCCGCCGCTTGCGCGCTCACGAAGATCGACTCGTCGGCGAGCGGCCGGTCCCCGTTCGGCATCCCGACGAAGTCCGGGATCGAGCGGAGCCGGGGCAGCGGGACCGCGGCGCAGGCTCGGAGCTCCCCCAGGTCGCCCCGGTCGGGGGCGGGAGGTGCGGTCGGGGCGGGGACGACGCTCATCGCCGACAGGTATCGGCAGCCCGCCGGGCGAAGTTCAGCGCGGCCTACGATCCCGGCCGTGGCGACCCTCTTCACCCGAATCATCGCCGGTGAGCTCCCGGGGACGTTCGTCTGGCGCGATGACCGCTGCGTCTCGTTCCT